>JAILFE010000153.1 GCA_024697725.1 Oscillospiraceae bacterium | reverse complement strand
AGAAAGAAGTGACATTATGCAGATACAGCTCAAAGAAATAACCGTCCGCGATGTATTCAACGGCTATAAGGACAGTGCCGAGAACGGTGTTGTCGGGTACAGCGGCAGGCTCAATATCCGCCCTGCATTCCAGCGAGAGTTCGTCTATGGAGAAAAGGAGCGCAACGCTGTTCTCGATACCGTAACAAAAGGCTTTCCGCTGAATGTAATGTACTGGTGCGGCGACGGCAGCGGCAACTATGAGCTTCTTGACGGTCAGCAGCGCACGATAAGCCTTTGCCAATACTGCAACGGTGATTTTTCACTAAACAACAAGTATTTTCACAACCTCACGCAGACCGAGCAAGCTCAAATACTCGATTATAAGCTAATGGTGTACGTCTGTACAGGCAACGACAAGGAAAAGCTCGACTGGTTCAAGACAATAAATATCGCAGGCGTCCAGCTCTCGGCGCAGGAGCTGAGAAACGCCATATACACAGGCTCATGGCTCTCGGACGCAAAGAGATATTTCAGCAAGCCGGGCTGTCCTGCGGCAAAGACAGGCGACAAGTTGCTCAATGGCAAGCTGATACGTCAGGAATACCTTGAAACGGCTATCGGATGGATAGCACTGACCGATACAAGGTACAGCGGCGAAAAGGATACAGTGAGCGCCTATATGTCAGACCACCAGCACGACAGCAATGCTTCAAGGCTGTGGCAGCATTTTCAGACGGTCATAAACTGGGTAAATACGATATTCCCGAAATACCGCAAGGAAATGAAGGGGCTTGACTGGGGAAGGCTCTATCACGAACACAAGAACGATGATCTTGACCATGCCGCTCTGGAGCAGCGCATCTCACTGCTTATGCAGGACGATGAAGTGACCGCCAAGAAGGGAATATACGAATATCTCCTTTCGGGCGACGAAAAGCACCTGAACCTCAGAGCGTTCTCCGACAGTCAGAAGCGTGAAGCCTATGAGCGGCAGAACGGTATCTGTCCTATCTGTGGTAAGCACTTCAATATTGAGGATATGGAAGGCGACCACATAGACCCGTGGCACGACGGCGGCAAGACCTCGGCGGAGAATTGTCAGATGCTGTGCAAGCCCTGCAACCGCAGAAAGTCGGGCAAATAATATAGACAAACGGCATATCCTGACATTTTCGCGGATATGCCGTTCTTTATTATTCATCTCCGGACAGCCTTGCGAGTATCTTTCTCAGGGTATCATACAGAAGCTCTGCTTCCTCCGGCTCGATGATGCTCGTACACATCATCTGCTTCGGCACTTCGAGCGCCTGTTCGCGCAGTTCCATACCCTTGTCTGTGATACTCAGATCGAGCACACGCTCGTCATCTCTGTCGCGCTCCCTGACGATAAAGCCCTTTGCTTCGAGCTTTTTCAGCACCGGAGTGAGCGTTCCCGAATCGAGAAACAGAAGCTTTCCTATCTCCCTGACGCTGATCCTGCGGCGCTCCCACATGACCATCATCGTGATATACTGCGTATATGTCAGATCGAGCCTGTCGAGCAGAGGCTTATATCTGCGCACTATCTCCTTCGATATCGCGTAAAGCGGGAAACAGAGCTGATTATCGAGCCTCAGGCAGTCATACCTGCATTCCGTATCATCAATCTGCGGCATTGAGTATGAACTCCTTTACAGCTTCCTTGGGTCTGAAACCCACTGCCATATCGATAAGTTTCCCGTCCTTCAGCACTGCGACAGCGGGGATATTCGTTATACCGAAGTCTGCGGCAAGACCGCCGTTTTCATCAACATCGCAGTTGTAGAAGCCCACTTTTCCGTCAAGCTCTTCGGAAAGCTCGTCCATAATGGGTGCGAGCATCCTGCACGGACCGCACCATGTCGCCGAAAAATCGACTACTGCCGTACCTGTCAATGCACTGCCGAGCTCGTTGTTCTTTATGATATTTACCATGATATTTCCCTCCGTAATTGTATTTATTTCAAAGTATTCAGATATTTTACAGCCGACAGAGCAGCCGTGTTTCCCTGACCTGCCGCTTTTATATACTGATAGGGCGTCCCTGCGATATCTCCGCAGGCAAACAGCCCCGTGATATTGGTACGCATCGAGATATCGACCTTTATATGCGCCCCGTCCGTATCCACACCGGGGATGAATTTGTCGGGCATTATCGCATCGCGCAGTACGAACACGCAGTTTGTCTCGTATTCGCCGCCGTCCGTCCTTATAGCGCTCACTTTGTTCGTGCCCTCCACCGCGAGCGGCTTTTCTTTTATTATCCTGATATTCTCCCTTTCTGCGGGCAGTATATCGTTCATCGGGATATAATCCACCGAACCGACCACCGTGCTGAGAAATTCCGCTTCCTCTGCGGCATCGGAGCTGCTGCCTATGACGGTGACGTGTTTGCCCTTATACAGCATCGCATCGCAGGTAGCGCAGTAGCTCACTCCCCTGCCGAGGAATTTTTCCTCGCCCTCTATCAGCTTCTCGCGGACAACGCCTGAAGCGACTATAACGCTTTTTGCCTCGAAGATATCCTCTCCCGACTGGAGCCCGAAATAGCTGCCCATTGCGTATACCGCGCTGATGCGCCTTTCGGTTATCTCTATACCGAGCTGCGAAAGATGCTCCGAGAGCTTTTGGGCAAGCTCATTACCGCTTATATGAGGCAGTCCGGGATAATTCTCTATCCTCTCCGCACTCGTGATCTTGCTGCTGAGATCGCGGCTGCCGAGCAGGAGGATGTTCTTTCCGCGTATCTTTGCGGTTATGGCGGCGGATATCCCCGCAGGACCCGTGCCGATGATCGCTATATCATATCTTTCCATAGTATTACTCACCGATAAGCTCACCAACGAGCTTATCGAGCTCCTTCATACTGTTTGTGGGTTCAAATCTTGCTGCGACATTTCCGCTGCGGTCAACAACGAATTTCGTGAAATTCCATTTGATATCGGGATTATTCTTATAATCCTTGTCTATCTTTGAAAGCAAAGTGTTCATCGCAAGCGCCTTGGGTCCCTTTCCGAAGCCGGCAAAGCCCTTTTCCGATTTGAGGAACGAAAACAGCGGGAGCTGTCCTTCGCCGTTGACATCGGATTTTTTCATCTGCGGGAATTTTGTGTTGTATTTCAGCGTGCAGAACTGATGTATCTCATCATCCGTGCCGGGAGTCTGTCCTGCGAACTGGTTGCATGGGATGTCTATTATCTCCAGCCCCTTGTCGTGATACTTCTCATACATCTCCTCAAGCTCCTTATACTGAGGAGTAAAGCCGCATCCTGTAGCGGTATTTACTATTATCATGACCTTTCCCCTGAACTCGTCCAGTGAAAGCTCTGTTCCGTCGGGTCTCGGTACCTTCAGATCGTATATGCTCATATAGATTTCCTCCTTAATGGTTTTATCAAATTTGATTTTGTACAATTTAATTTTGTGATTTTATTATATAACATTATTCTGCCCTTGTCAAGAGGTTATATGAGAGTTCACAGAAAATTAACATAACCCGTAAAAAAAATGCAGTCGTTCTGTTATTCCTCGTAACAAACGCGGGATAACAAAACAACTGCTATTTACTGACAACGCGGTATGCCTGCGGGGGCTCCCCGCTCAGACGGGAACGTACTCGCCGCTCTGACCCTTTTGCACCTTTTCATTGGTAAAGCCCTCGGGAACGAGCATATAATACTTTCCGTACACAGCATCCTCAAAGGGAAGTATCTCATCCGTATCCTTGAACTTTGCAGGCGGCTTGGAATATGACGTATAGTAATACACAACGCCCGAATCCGCAAGTACAGCATCATTTCTCTTGACTACAGAGTAACCTGCGGGCAGGATCATGTATTTCATCTTGCCTGTCTTGGGATCGTTCCAGTTATACACTGTATCTGCAGCCGATATCTTGCCGGGATACTGTGTATAAACGGTATAATATGCTGTCGCAGAGCCGTCATTGAGGTCTTTGTTCTTTATATCGTCGAGGATATCATTTGTGAAGCCCACGGGGAGAAGGACATATCTTGTGAGCGTAGTGCCGTTCACGACCTTCGTCCATGACCTTACCTCATCCATGCTGTCGATCTTGACGGGTTCCTTGGAATAAACCGTATAGTATTCATATGTCTTTGTGAACTCGGCAATAGCTGTATCGCGCTGTGCCTTGTCATAATCCTTGGGGATAAGTACATATCCGATCTTTGAGGTGTAGGTACCGGGTTCGGTATAGTTGAAGGAATAGATAAGATCGGTATCGAGCTGCTTGTCGGGCTTTACTGTGCTTACCGCATAGTATCTGCCTGTCCTTATCGAATCGCTCTTCTTGAGCTCTTCAAGGCGTGACTCGCTGTAGCCCTTGGGGAGAAGTACATATCTTGTATATGTCACGCCGTCAGCCGATGCAGACCATGTCTTGATCTCATCATCTGCGGATTTCTTGACGGGCATGATGTTGTATATGATATAATACTCAAATGTGCCGGTATACGATGCCTTTGCTGTCTGATACAGCGCGGAATCCACGGTCTTGGGGCAGAGGATGTATCTTGTAACGGACCTGCCGCTGATCGTTACGGAGAAGCTGCTTACCTTGTCGCCCTCGGAAGAAACCGTGGGATATGCGTCATATACTTCATAATACTTGTATTTTCCTGTTTCCTTGGAGAATATCGTATTGGTATAAGCCACATCGTAGTTGGACGAGGGAACGAGCATATACTTTACGGTACTGCCGTCCTTCCACTCGATGATAACATCCGTGAAGGTCTTCTGGATGGGCTTGATGTCGCTTACCTCATAATAATCGTTAGTGCCGTTTATGATGACGTTAATGGTCTTGGTGAGCGATGCATTGTCCGTCGCGGAGACAGTGATCTTTGCAGAGCCGGGCTTTACGCCTGTTACGGTATATGTTCCGACGCCGTTAGCCCATGTGGGAGCAGATACTGTCGCTACTGCGGTGTTGTCGCATACAGCTGTGATCTTCGAGGATACGTCCGCATATACCTTGAATGTAGATGTCTTGTTCTTGTCTATGCTGATAACGGTCGTATCGACAAGGAGCTTGGTATTCGTTGCGGGGGTCGTATCGGTATTGGTATTGGTATTGCTGTTGCTGCCGCCTCCCTCAACGACCTGTTCGCTGGCGCTTACGTTTACGGTAATGGTCTTGGATATCGATGTATACTTTGACATATAGATCTTAAAGGAAGTTCTTCCTTCGCCTACGCCTGTTATGCGTACATCGACTTCATTGCCGGAAAATCCGCCTGCCCATGCCGCCTTTGCCACGGACTTGTCTATGCCCGATATCTTCAGCGAATGCGAGCCCTTTGCGGTGACAGTGATAGTCTCGGAATCGCCCTCATCGAGATATACCGTTGACTGCGATACAGTGAGCTTTCCGTTCACTACCTTGACCTTGCACTTTGCCTTTGAGCTGCCGCTCTTTGCATAGATATAGCAGGTGCCTGCCGCCTTTGCATAGATAGTACCCTTTGAATTGACGGATACGATCTTTGAATTTGAAGATGACCACGTTACCTTGCCGCTGCTCGTGGCTTTGAGAGTTGCCTTGGAGCCCTTGACGATGCTGATAGACGAGTGATTGAGCTTTACCGATGCTGCCGATACGGGCTGAGGCATCAGCAGACATACCAGCATGAATGTCAGCAGTGCGCAGAGTATACGCGGGATGATCCTGGTTTTTGCCATTTCTTATCGATCCTTTCTTTTTTCTTTTTTCAGGGACATACCCCTGCGGCAGAACGCCCGCCGCAGAACATATCCGTATCCATACTATATAGTTTATCACAACGTTATTGATTCGTCAATAATATTTGAACAGCATTTCAATGACAATTCAATTACAAGCAATAACAATATTTCTTTGATCCTATGGCAGACATAATAAAAACAGCCGCCGGTCACTGCGACCGGCGGCTGCCTTTCACCAATAAATATCTTATCAGTAATTTTCCGCACGCACCTCGAAATAGCTCTTGGGATGTGCGCATACGGGACATACATCGGGAGCTGTCGTTCCTACGATGATATGACCGCAGTTGCGGCATTCCCATACCTTGACCTCGCTCTTTTCAAATACGGCTGCCGTTTCGACATTCTTGAGCAGAGCACGGTATCTTTCCTCGTGCTTCTTTTCGATCTCCCCGACAAGGCGGAACTTCTCCGCGAGCTCATGGAAACCTTCGCTTTCGGCTGTTTCCGCAAAGCCCTTGTACATATCTGTCCATTCATAATTCTCGCCCGATGCGGCAGCATTGAGGTTCTCGGCTGTAGTGCCTATGCCTCTGAGCTCCTTGAACCACATCTTTGCGTGTTCCTTCTCATTCTCGGCTGTGTGGAGGAAGATCGCTGCGATCTGCTCGTAGCCTTCCTTCTTTGCAACAGACGCAAAATAGGTATACTTGTTCCTTGCCTGTGACTCGCCGGCAAACGCCGTCTTGAGGTTTTCCTCCGTCTTGGTGCCTGCATAGGGATTTGAGACCTCATCCTTTATCTCCTGCAGCTTGTCACCCTTTGCCTTGCAAACGGGGCATACGGGCTCTGCGTTGTCCTCTGCCTCAAAGACCTTGCCGCATAACAGACATTTGTACTTTTTCATTCGATACGCCTCTTTCATTTCATATTTCGGAAAATCATTGTACATGATCTTCTATATATAAATATTACCATAAAAGTATTTGCAAGTCAACACCATTTTATACATTTTTTATGATATCGGCTCTGGGAGCCGCTGATCCATCCCGCATCCTGCCGAAAAAAGGCATGACAGCATATTCAAATGTGTTCCAGCAGGAATAGTCATCAGACAGCATGGTTAATTCTTTATTACAATGCCGCGGCGGATATTGACAATTTTTTTGCACACGTTTATAATTAAGATGTATACATAAATATTACATACCGGGGAAGCCCGGGACAGCGGAGATATCCGTTATACAGGATATCTCTGCGGCTCCGGCTGTCCGGAAAGATATGGAAAGATATGTCAGAACAAAAGAATAACGGATACGCCGCCGCATAACGTATGCACGGCTGTCCGCAGGAAAGGAGAAAGCCGCATAATATGCGGCAAAAACGGAATGAAAAGAAAGCTCGCATCAGCGGCCGCTGCTATACTTGCAGTCGGCGTTTTTTCGTCGTGCGGTTCGTCCGCAGGCAAGACACCTGTCAATTCTGATACCATTGAGATCGAACAGAACGGCTCATTCGGCGCATCGTCGGAGGCAGAGGTGACAGAAGCCCCAAGAGACACCTCGGGCGAAGTCCCCAAGGTCACGACAGCTCCCGCAGAGAGCCCCGACAGTGAGGAGACAACCGAAGAGACTGCCGCCCCCGAACCCGTAAAGCTCAGCTATACCGAGAAGATCATGTTCGTGGGCGACGATATGTGCGCCGCACTTGTCGGAAAAAGCGGCATAACAGATGATAATGTATTCGCGGCAAAGGGCATGACCGCAGACGATATCCTTTCTGAGAGCTTTTCCCGTTCCTCGGGCAGCACCACCGCTGTCGAATGGGCAAGGAACAATCACCCCGATTATATCTATATATGGCTCGGGCTCAACGATCTTGCTTTCTGCAACGACTATGCATACTACAAGAGCATGAGCGCTGTCGTTTCGGCACTGCACGAGGCATCTCCCGACAGCATCATCGCTGTGACAGAGATCACCCCCGTTGCGCGTGACAGCTCCTGGAACAACGATGTCATGGGCGGCGACGCACACTATGATATCTCGGTATATAACGAGATGCTCGAAGCGGTCGTGAGCGATCTCGGCATAGACAATGTCAACTACGTCCGGGTCACTCCCGTGCTCGGCGAGGACGGCGGGACATGGCTCTCGGAGAGCTATGACAGCGGCGACGGCATATCGCTCAACGACAGCGGCATATCGGCTCTTCTCAGGTATTTTACCGAGAACCGCTTCTACAACGAGGCTACAGGCGATACCGAGATCGAAGAGCTCCCCGAGATCACAGAGGAGACGACCGTATCGGAAGAGCTGACCGAGGAAGAGCTCACAGAGGACGAAACGGAGATATCGGAGGAAGATGAAGCTCCGAGGCTCACTCCTGCCGAGAACTATGCGAGCCTGTATCCCGATCTTTACACGGAAAGACCCTCTTATACCGTCGCTGCGCCGAAGGTATGCTATCTCACCTTTGACGACGGTCCGTCCGACAACACCCCCGCGGTACTGGATATACTCAAAAAGAACAATATCAAGGCGACCTTCTTTATCGTCGGCAGCTCGATAGACGACAGGGAGGATATCCTGCGCAGGACCGTTTCCGAGGGACATACCATAGGCATACACACCTATTCTCACGACTATGAGAAGATATACGCTTCCGCAGGTGCTTATGTCGCCGATTTCAACGCCGCATATACGCGCATAAACGATGTCACGGGAGTAAAGCCGTGGCTGTTCAGATTCCCCGGCGGCAGCTTCAACAGCTTCAATACCGATACCGCCGAGGATATCATCACCGAGATGACCCGCAGAGGATTCACATATTTTGACTGGAACTGCGCCACATCCGATGCTACCGTCGGCTCGACCTACAACAGCTGCATACGCAATTTCAAGGACACCTTCAGCAGCGATTATGAGGTCGTTCTCATGCACGATTCCAAGGAAGTCACAGGCGAATACCTTCAGGATATCATAAACTACGCCAAGGAGGAAGGATATACCTTCGATACCCTTGACAACGCCGACCCTGTACACTTCTGATACGTTCACGGAGGCGATACCATGCCGCTTTTTTCCTCAAAGCGCACCGTTCTGCCGATACCCGAGGGCTTTACGGCAGAGTCCGTAAAGATCGAATCCAGCATATGCACCGGCGAAAAGACCATAGGCTTCTATGACCCCGCTTCAAAGAGACTGATGTATGCCGAGGCTGTCCGCAGCGACAAAGATATCGAAAATTTCCTGCGCAGGTACGGCATTCAGGATAAGGAGAAGTGATCGCATGAAAAGGCTAATCACCGCTGCCTCCGCACTGCTCATGATAACGGCTGTCCCGCTGCTGCCCGCATCGGACAAAAATGCTCCCGTCACGGCGATATCCGCATCCGCTGCAACGGGGACAAAAAAGACAGCAAAAACAACAAAGCTGCCTGCTCCCAAAGGGCTCTCATATTCTTCCGGCAAAAAGGGCAGTATACTCCTGACATGGGAAAAGACCGAGGGCGCAGAGGCATATGCCGTATACCAGTACGACAGCAAGAAGAGCAAATGGATAAGGCTCACTATCACACAGAAGACCGGTATACAGATAAACGACATACGCAGCGGCAAGAAATACTATTTCAAGGTCGCGGCTCTTGACAAGAGAGACGGAAAATACTATCTCGGCAAATATTCTAAATCTATAACCGTGCAGTATAATTACGAGACAACTGCGAGCGGGAAAGGGGTTTCCAATTCCGCACTGCTCACCACATCAGAGCAGCAGACAATGCTCTCGGATTATTACACCAAGAATCTCGGGCTCGGTTCGGAACTTGCAAAGTCGATGAACGTCGTATCGAGCTGTGCGGTAATAGCGAACGTACAGAGCTCCGGAGGAAATGTGATGCTCGTCAAGCACACCTATGCCGACGGGAACTATATCATATACGGCTACTGCATATCCGGCAGAAACGTCGTTCCGGTAGGCAGCGGGGCTATCGCCAGCTCACAGACCAAATACGGAAGGGATGCGTATTTCGTCAAGGAGGTATCCGGCAACGGGTATTACATATACTATGTAAAGAGCGATGTCAGCAATCTCACCGAAGAATGGATATGCAAGGCTGACGTCACCGGACTGATACCTGTATACAGGATAACCGTCTACGGCGGAGGCATCGTATACCTTAACGACGAGGAATCCGATTCCGGCGCATACAACGAACTGATGAAGAACTTCATCCGCGCAGAGACCGGCAGCGAAGAGATAACGATACTCAAATAGCTCAGGCGCGATACAGGCGCGATAAAGAAATGCCTTTTCGCTGCTTTGTGCAGTGCCTGCCAAATGGACAAAGATGAAATAAAAGATCAAGGTATCGGCCGGCGGTCGATACCTTGATCTTTATTTTTATTTCTTTCAGCGGCGGCAGTTACAGCAAACGACAATGAATGTGAACTATCCGATGCCGCTGACTGTATTTTTATGTTTCATGCCGGAAAGGATCACTTGAGTATAATAACGTAAGCGCCGCCCTCATCGGTGCTGAATGTGCAGTATCCGCTGCTGGATATCTTTGTTGTTACTACCTTTGTGAGAGTATTGTCCTCATCATTGTAGCGGTATACATAAGCCTTGCGTCCTGCACGGCTCGTGTTGAACTTCAGGGTGATCTTTGCGGTAAATCCGAAGGGCTCGTCATCACCGAGAACTACCTGTACCTTGGAAACAGCCTTCTTGGTATAGGGCTTCATTACCTTTGACGGGATAACGCTCCTGAATTCGGAGGATATGCTGACAGAATCGGTCATATTTACCGAGCTGCCGTTTACCGTCCACTTTATGCCGTTCTTGAGAGTGAACTGTACTGTGATGTTCCTGCCGTCGATCGCTCTGAGAGCTTCACTGCCGACGATCTCTGCGCCGTTCATATTTACCGTTACTGTAGAACCGGAGGAAGCCTTTTTCAGATAATCCGCTATGCCCGACCAGCCGGAATAGCTCTTGTTGTTGCTTATGTAGGGTGTTCCTGCGGATATAGTGTACGCATACTTTACATAGGAGGAATTGTTGTTGGATGCAGAGACCGCATCGGACTTTGACTTGTAGTACTTGCCCGTGTAGGAGCTGTACCACGGATATGTTGCGCTTACTGTATTGGAGGAATCAACATACGCATAGGATACATACGAATAATTGTTGTTCGATGCTGCAAGCGCGTCAGCCTGTGTCTTGTAGTATTTTCTTGTATAGGAGCTGTACCACGGATATGTCGAGCTTACCGCATTGGACGAATCAACATACGCATAGGATACATACGAATAATTGTTGTTCGATGCAGCGAGAGCGTCGGACTGGGTCTTGTAGTATTTTCTGGTGTAGGAGCTGTACCAGGGATATGTCGAGCTTACAGAATTGGAGGAATCAACATACGCATAGGATACATAGGACGAATTGTTGTTTGAATCCGTCATCGCATCCGCCTGTGTCCTGTAGTATTTCTTCGTGTAGGAGCTGTACCACGGATAGGTCGAGCTTACAGTCGAAGAATAATCAAGATAGTACTTTACATATGAAGAATTGCTGTTGGAATCCGAGATGGCGTCGGACTGGGTCTTGTAGTACTTTCTGGTATAGGAGCTGTACCACGGATATGTGGGGCTGCCGTAGCTTGCGGAATCTATCGAATATGCGTCATATATCGTGGGGTTGGAATAATTGTAGTTATAGAGCGCATCGTTTGAAGCGTCGCTCTGTGACTTGTAGTATCTGCCTGTCTGGGTGCAGTAGTAGCGGTATGTCGAGGATACGGACGTTCTGTAATCCACTCTCGATGCCTCGCTCCATTTGTCTATGATCGTGGGGTTGGAATAGCTGTAGTTATAGAGCGCATCATTCGAGGCATCGTTCTGTGACTTGTAGTATTTTCCTGTCTGGGGGCAGTAGTAGCGGTATGTAGAGGACAGAGATGTGCTGTAATCCACTCTTGATACTTCGCTCCACTTGTCTGTGATCGTGGGGTTGGTCTTGCCGAAGTTATAGAGCGCATCATTATCTGCATCGCTCTGTGACTTGTAGTATCTGCCTGTCTCAGAGCAGTAATAGCGATAGGTCGAGGATACGGAATAGCTGTAATCGTAATTTCTTGTCGCGTTGTCCTTGTAGTACACATCATTGTATGTGCCGCCGTAATCCCATGTATCCGACAGCGCGTCATCCTGGGAGTCATAATAATAGCCCGTAACGCGGCTGTACCAGTAGTGTCCGCCTTCGGAGCTGCTGTATTTCGGCACATCAGCCGCAAAAGCTGTCGTTGCGGCAAAAGACGCCGCCATCAGAGCCGACAGTGCGGCTGCTGCTATCCTGTTCATTTTTTTCATAGCTATCACCTTTCATACTTTATATTCATACAAAAACGGCTGTATTGCGACACTTTTATTTCTGTCACGACACCATTATAGCACATATGCCGGGATTTGTCAATCACCGCATCGGTAAAAAAATCAACAGGATACAAAACTCTGTCTCAGCAGCAGTATCAGTATGTGAACACGCACTATTTATCAAAATGGAGCCTTTCGGCTCTGACGCTGCTCAGATGACCCATATCATTGAACAGTGAGAGCCTCGGTATTATGATACCGCCGTCCTCGGGTACGAATTCGACTGCCGATACCGAGCACACTCCGTATACCAGCGATGTCAGCACGAACGGGAACGGGAGACCCAGCAGGTGAGAAAACATCACCGCGCCCGAGCCCCCGTGTGCAAACAGGGCTATCGTATCGTTCTGCTCACCGTTCTGCACATACAGCCCGTCCCTGCGTACTATCCCGAAGCCTTCAAGAAACTCGTCGAATTTTACAGATATCATGCTGTAGTACCGCATACAGATATTGTCTTTGAAATACCTGTGTCCGCTCCATTCATCGCCTGAGATATATCCGTTATTTTCGGCAAGGAAACGCCAGGCAAGCGTCCACGGGTGACCGTTGCATTCGATACCGCTCCCGCCCCAGTCTATCTCATGCATGAAATCGAGTATCTTCACACCGAGCCCGTACATATCCGCCGTGAACGACGCCGTTTCGACAGCTCTTCCCATAGGCGAGGAATATATCTCTTTTATGTTTTCCCCGCGAAGTCTTTCCGCGGTGAGCTTTGCCTGTCCGATACCGTTTGCGGTCAGGCAGTCATTTGCGTAATCGGGCTCTCCGTGGCGCACGAATATCAGTCTCATATCATCATCTCCGTTTTTTATGGATGATTATATCATATTTTGCGGCGGATGTCAATCTTCGGCGGGGAGCCCCCGCCGGCAAATCGCGTTGTCAGTGAATAGCGGCTGTTTTGTAACGACCGCGTTTGTTACATTTATGGCTGCTCATAAAATTTCCCGCTTATGATTGATTTTCTCCGCGATATAGTGTATAATGGAAAAAAACGAGGTGCATTATGGATATACGATACATAAACAAGGAAGACGATCTGTCCGAGATAAGCAGTATATATGAAAAAAGCTGGAAATACGCCTATAAGGGCATAATCCCGCAGGACTATCTTGACAGCATCCCCGAGGGAAGATGGGTAAAGGGGCTCGGAAGAGAGGGTCTATACAGCCTTGTGATGACCGAAAACGGACATCTTATCGGCACGGCGAGCATATGCCGTTCAAGGTGGGAAAAGTTCCCGGATTTCGGCGAGATAGTTTCGATATATCTCCTGCCCGGATATATCGGCAAGGGCTACGGGAAAGCACTGTTTGAAAGATGCAGTGCAGAGCTTCGCGAACGCGGCTTTGAACGCTCCCTGCTGTGGGTGCTGGATGAAAACACACGCGCAAGACGTTTTTACGAAAGAAACGGCTTTGTATGCTCGGATGAATATATGGACGATACTATAGGCGGAAAAGAGTTAAGAGAAGTGATGTATACCAATAAAATAACATGAGGTGATCGGAATGAAGGAGTATACCCCGTTCGACTGGAGTGCCGTAAAGAACAAGGATATGTGGCTCGAACCGTGTGAGGAGAGCCTGTACTATGCCGAAAAATGGCGCAGGGAGGGCAGGAAGAGCCTGCTCGATCTCGGCTGCGGGCTCGGAAGGCATTCGCTGCTGTTCGCAAAGTACGGCTTCAGGGTCACGGCATTCGATATCTCGGACGAGGCTCTGGATGTTCTGAGGAAATACCGCAAAGAACAGGATGCCGATATCCTCTGCCGAAAGGGAGATATGCATTCGCTCCCCTTCGCGGATTGCGCCTTCGACTGCATATTCGCGATGCACTCGGCGGGGCACTGCGATACGAACGGCATGAAAAAGATAATCTCGGAGATAAAGCGGGTACTAAAGCCGGACGGCACGGTATACATGACATTATGCTCAAAGGAGACCGCGACGTTCCTGAACGGAAGTCTGCCCAGAGTTGATGAGAACACCGTCATAAAGACATCGGGCCCCGAACAGGGCGTGCCGCATTTCTTTGCAGACAAAGACGATATCAAAGAGCTCTTTTCCGATTTTGAGCTGATAAAGGTAAGACACATCGACGACTGTTTCGGACAGTGCGAGGCAGGCCTGATATGGAAGAACGAGAAGCACTATTTCATCGAGGCTGTGATACGCAAGGAGGCTGTGACGCCCGATTATTCCGGTATCATCGGCAGGACGGTGAAATGCACTATGGACAGACCTCTCGGTTCGCATCACCCGAGATTCCCCGATATGATATATCCCGTGAATTACGGCTACGTTGACGGCGTTTTCGCGGGAGACGGCGCAGAGCAGGATGTCTATGTTCTCGGTGTCGGTGAACCGCTGGAGAGCTTTACCGGCAGGGTCATCGCGGTATACCACCGTCTCAACGACAACGAGGACAAGTGGATAGTCGCCCCGGAGGGCATGGGATTCGCGCCGGAAGAGATACTCCTGAAGATCGCATTCCAGGAGAGATTCTACGACGGAGAACTTTATACCGGATAATATACCGTAAAGACAACACATGAGCATACGCTTTATAGGAGATACGGACAAATGAAGGGACTTATTCTCAAAAAGCTGTCAGAGACGGCAAAGACGATAAAGAACAGTCTTGCAATGATGATACCCATACTTTTCATAGGAAGTATAACCGTCATGCTCAACGGA
>JAILFE010000146.1 GCA_024697725.1 Oscillospiraceae bacterium | reverse complement strand
GCTCAATGCGGTGCAGGCTCACGACAGCAGGGTCGGGGACAACGTAAAGATAGGTCCGTTCGTACAGCTGCGCCCCGGAAGCGTTATCGGGAACGGCGTCAAGATCGGCGATTTTGTCGAGGTCAAGAACAGTACGATAGGAGATAATACAGCGGTCGCACATCTGACCTATGTGGGTGATTCGGATGTCGGCAGCGGGGTCAATTTCGGCTGCGGAGTCGTCACGGTCAACTATGACGGCGAAAAGAAGTTCCGCACTGAGATCGGTGACAACGCCTTTATCGGCTGCAATACCAATCTTGTCGCTCCGGTAAGGGTCGGCAATGCGGCATATACAGGCGCAGGCTCGACCATAACGAAGGATGTTCCGGACGGTGCGCTCGCCGTTGAGCGCGGGCAGACAAAGATCATCGAGGGCTTCGGGACAAAGCGTCTGAAGTCGCGCATCGAGAAGAACAGCAAATAACAGCAGAGGACTTTACAGGGCATATGCATTGCTGTGTCCTGATTATGATAATGAAAGGGATATTGTTAAAATGAATATTCACGGTAAGGATATCAAGATTTTCGCCGCCAATTCAAATCCGCAGGTCGCAAAGGAGATCGCCGCAGGGCTGGGTCTTCCTCTCGGCAAGTCTGAGGTAGTGAGGTTCTCCGACGGAGAGATAAGCGTTTCCATCAAGGAGAGCGTAAGAGGTTCGGATGTGTTCGTTGTGCAGTCCACAAGTACTCCTGTCAACGACAATATCATGGAGCTGCTCATAATGATAGATGCCTTCAAGCGCGCATCTGCGGGACGCATCACGGCGGTAATACCGTATATGGGATATGCCCGTCAGGACAGAAAGGCAAAGGCAAGAGATCCGATATCCGCAAAGCTGTGCGCAGATATCATAACGACAGCGGGAGCTGACCGTGTGCTCACGATGGATCTCCACTGTCCGCAGATCCAGGGCTTCTTCAATATCCCCGTGGATCATCTGCTCGGCGTGCCTATACTTGCACCCTATTTCGACAGCAAGTTCGGCAGCGAAAAGGACGATATCATGGTAGTATCGCCCGACCTCGGCTCTGTTACCCGCGCAAGGAACTTCGCACAGAGGATAGACGCGCCTCTTGCTATAGTCGATAAAAGACGCCAGAAGGCGAATGTCAGCGAGGTAATGAATATCATCGGCGATGTGCGCGGCAAGAAGGTCATACTCGTGGATGATATGATAGATACGGCAGGAACGCTGTGCAATGCCGCAAAGGCTATAATGGAGATCGGCGGAGCGAAGGAGGTCTATGCCTGCGCTACGCACGGTGTGCTTTCGGGACCCGCGATAAGCAGGATAAAGGACAGCTGCATCAAGGAGCTCGTGCTGCTTGATACTATCGTGCTCCCCGAGGAGAAAAAGCTCGACAAGATCAAGGTTCTGTCGGTCGCACCTGTATTCGCACAGGCTATACAGAGGATATATGCCGACGAGCCTATCTCTCCTCTTTTCAACAAGTGAGCGGCAAATACAGTAAACGGCTATAATTCTGACGGGCAGCACGTACAGCGGCAATGCAGCGATTTGTGCTGCCCGTATTTTTGAGATATGAGATAAAAGAGCATAAAGAACGGAGTGATGGATATGCGGACATCTGAACTTTTCGGACATGGAAGGACTGTGTTTTCGTTTGAGGTATTTCCGCCTAAAAAGACAAGCGCGGTCGAGACGATATATGATACATTGAAGGAGCTCAGGGAGCTTTCCCCCGATTTTATAAGCGTTACCTACGGAGCAGGCGGGAGCGGCGCGAACAGCAAGACTGCCGAGATCGCGTCATATATCACAAATGAGCTCGGCATAACTGCTGTGGCTCATCTCACCTGCATAAACAATACAAAGGAGGATATACTCGCTATCCTCGATGAATTCAAAAGGCTCGGGATCGAGAACATACTCGCGCTGCGCGGGGATGTTACTCCCGATATCACGCCGAAGGATGATTTCAGATATGCATCCGATCTTGTGAGCTTCATAAAGCAGCACGGCGATTTCGATATCAGCGGCGGATGCTATCCCGATGTGCATTTTGAAGCGCCCGATGCGGCGACGGATATCGAGAATCTGAAGAAAAAGACCGATGCGGGAGCAGAGCATCTTATAAGCCAGCTCTTTTTCGATAACCGCACGTTCTACGATTTCCGCGACAGGGCAAGGGCTGCCGGGATTAATGTCCCGATAGAGGCGGGTATAATGCCTGTCGTAAATACGAAGCAGATCGAAAGGATGGTAGCGCTCTGCGGAGCGAGCCTGCCGCCTAAATTCTCGCGCATAATGCAGAAATACGAGAACGACCCCGAGGCTCTCTGCGATGCGGGCATCGCTTATGCGGTCGATCAGATTGTTGACCTTATCGCAAACGATGTTGACGGGATACATCTCTACACGATGAACAAGCCCTATATCGCACGCAGGATAGCAGACAGCATAAGGACACTGCTCTGAGTATGCCCGAAAAGATAACTGTTTCTGATATCGACCGCGATGAGGCGTTCCGCTATATGGCGGCGGAGGGGTATACCCCGGAGGGGGCGCTCGCTGATATCACCGAGGAATGCGAAAAAAGACTGCTCGCTGCCGTGCGACCGGTATATACCTACCGCGTGCTGCCGATAGAAAGCAAAGATGACAGCGGGGTCGTGCTGCCGGGGATAGTGCTTCCCGGAAAGGATATCACGGAGCTTCTCGCGGGGTGTGATAATGCCGTGCTGATGTGTGCGACTGTGGGCGCTGCGGTCGATGCGCTGATAAGGCGTATGCAGTCGGAGGATATGGCAAAGGCTGTTGTAACCGATGCGCTTGCAAGTGCAGCGATAGAGCAGGTGTGCAATAAATTTGATATACTGCTGGCGGAAAAATACCCGGACAGGTATTTTACGTTCAGATTTTCCCCGGGATACGGCGATCTTCCGCTCACGGTGCAGCACGAGCTGCTCGGTGTGCTGAACGCATCGCGTCTTGCGGGGATAACGCTCGACAGCTCGGGGCTCATGCTGCCGATGAAATCGGTGTCGGCGGTGTGCGGGATGTCCGGCAGTCCTCTTGAACGGAAAAAGACGGGCTGTGCGTTCTGCCGCATGAAGGATAATTGTTCATTCAGAAGGAAAGGTGTCCGCTGTGGATTTTAAAAAGCTTCTTGACGAAAACGAATTTGTGATCCTTGACGGAGCGATGGGGACAATGCTGCAGGGCATGGGTATGAAGCCGGGGGAGATACCCGAGCTTTACAATATCGAAAAGCCCGAATGGACAGAAAAGATACACCGCAGCTATATAGATGCGGGCTCGATGATAGTATATGCGAATACCTTCGGCGCAAGCAGGGTGAAGCTCGCTTCTTCCGGGAAAACGCCCGCCGATGTGATACCACCCGCGATCGCCAACGCAAAAAGGGCGGCAGAAGGGAGAGCGTATGTAGCTCTCGATATCGGACCTATCGGGCAGCTGCTCGAACCGTCGGGAGAGCTTTCGTTCGAGGAAGCTTATGATATATTCAAGGAAGAGGTCATTGCGGGCAGGGATGCGGATCTTATAGTTATCGAGACTATGACCGATCTCCACGAGACAAAGGCGGCGCTGCTCGCAGCAAAGGAAAACAGCGATCTGCCTGTTCTGTGCATGATGACCTTCGAGGAAAACAAGCGTACTTTTACGGGCTGTGCGGTATCATCTGCCGCGCTCACGCTCGAAGGGCTGGGAGCGGATGCTGTCGGCGTGAACTGTTCGCTCGGACCCGATGAGTTATATCCGGTAGTCGAGGAATTTGTCAGGTGGACGCATCTTCCTGTGATAGCAAAGCCGAACGCGGGACTTCCAGACCCCGAAACAGGGGAGTATCACGTAACTCCGGAGGAATTTGCCGAAAGCGCTGCAAAAATGGCAAGGCTCGGAGTGAAGATATTCGGCGGCTGCTGCGGCACGGATCCCGATTATATCCGTGCGCTGTGCAGGAAGCTCTCTGAACTGAAGTATGTGAAGAATGAGCATACTATACCGGCGGCGGTATGTACTCCCGAAAATACCGTGGTGATAGACTGCCCGAGGATAATCGGCGAAAGGATAAATCCCACGGGCAAAAAGCGCTTCAAGGAGGCACTCAAGAGCAACGATATAGACTATATCCTCTCGCAGGCCGTGGAGCAGTCCGAAGCCGGGGCAGAGCTGCTCGATGTGAATGTCGGACTTCCCGGCATCGACGAACGGGATATGATGATACGCACTATCAAGGCGATACAGAGCATAACGAATCTGCCGCTTCAGATAGATTCGACCGACCCTGAGGTACTTGACGCAGCGCTGAGGGTATATAACGGCAAGCCGATAGTCAATTCGGTGAACGGCGAGGAAAAATCGCTGAAAACGATACTCCCGCTCGTTAAAAAATACGGCGCGGCTGTTGTCGGGCTGACTCTCGATGAGAACGGCATCCCCAAGACCGCGGACGAGCGCTTTGCTATCGCGGAAAAGATACTCTCCCGTGCACTTGAAGTAGGCATAAAGCGTGAAAATGTGTTTATCGACTGTCTGACGCTCACCGCCTCGGCAGAGCAGGCGGGAGTTAAGGAAACTCTCAGGGCTGTATACCGCGTCAAGCACGAACTCGGACTGAAGACCGTGCTGGGCGTATCTAACATATCCTTCGGGCTGCCGCACCGTGAGCTCGTCAACTGCAATTTCCTGCAGATGGCAATGGTGAACGGGCTCGATCTGCCGATAATGAACCCGAACGTGCCTTCCATGACCGGAGCGGTCAGGGCTTACAAGCTGCTCATGGGCATAGACGAGAACTCGGTCGATTATATATCGCACTACGGAAATGACGACAATGCGCCTGCTCCGATAAAGATAGTAAATGCGGAGAACAGTCTCGATCTCGGCGGCGCTGTGCTCAAGGGGCTGAAATCCGAAGGCGCGAGGATGACTGCGGAGCTTCTCAGAACGACGCCCGCGATGGAGATAGTCAATGATATACTGATACCTGCGCTCGACAAGGCAGGGGCGATGTTCGAGAGCGGGAAGATGTTCCTGCCGCAGCTCATACTTTCGGCGGGCGTGGCGCAGGCGGCTTTCGAGGAGATAAAGAAGAAGATAGCCGAGGAGAGCGGAGAGCCTGTTGTCAAGGGGACGGTAGTGCTTGCGACCGTAAAGGGCGATGTCCACGATATCGGCAAGAATATCGTCAAGGTGCTGCTTGAAAATTACGGCTACCGCGTTATCGACCTCGGAAAGGACGTTGACCCGCAGAGGGTCGTGGATGCTGCGATAGAGTATGATGTGCGTCTGGTGGGGCTGAGTGCGCTGATGACTACCACGCTCGGCGCTATGGCTGATACTATCGCGCTTCTCAAAAAGAACAATGTCAACTGCAAGACCGTTGTCGGCGGAGCGGTGCTGACTCCCGATTATGCCGAGCAGATCGGCGCGGATTTCTATGCCCGCGATGCAAAGGCGACGGTGGATGTGGCAAAGAGGATATACGGATAACGAGATGATGATATGGTAAATTTCGGAAATGACTGGGACGAGGTCATGAATGGCGAATTTGAAAAGGAGTACTATCTGAAGCTGAGGGAATTTCTCAAAAGGGAATATTCCACGCAGACGATATACCCCGATATGTACAGCATATTCAACGCCATGAAAAAGACTCCGTACAGCAAAGTCAAGGCTGTGATACTCGGACAGGACCCCTATCACGAGCCGGGACAGGCACACGGGCTGTGCTTCTCCGTACTTAAAGGGACTGTTCCGCCGCCGTCGCTGCGGAACATATACAAGGAGCTCGATGACGAGCTCGGGATACCGCCCGCATCGCACGGGGAGCTCACAAAATGGGCAGAAAACGGCGTATTGCTGCTGAATACCGTGCTCACGGTAAGGCGCGGACAGGCGAATTCCCACAAGGGCATGGGCTGGGAGATATTCACCGATGAGGTCATAAGAAAGCTGAACGAACGCACCGAGCCTATGGTCTTTCTGCTCTGGGGCGGAAATGCCAAGGCAAAGCGCGTGCTCATCACAAATCCGCAGCATCTGGTGCTTACCGCCGCTCATCCGAGCCCGCTTTCGGCATACAACGGATTTTTCGGATGCGGACATTTCCGCAGATGCAACGAATTTCTTGCAGAACACGGTATGGAGCCGATCGACTGGCGGCTCGACTGAAGAAAGATAATATGATATGGGTGAGATCAGTTTGTTTTTGAAGGCAATCGCAATTTTTGCGGTGTTCGGAGCGGTCAGCGCCGCAGGGGCATTCTGCTATGCTTTCAGAGTATACAGCAGCTTTGATGATGACAGCGACGCTATGCAGTATTACCGCGAGAGCAGCACACATTCTTTCCCGCACAGGATGTTAAGGCTCGTGACGGCTGCTGCGGCTGTTGTATTCCTGATAATCACGGTGGTGAGATCAGGGTCCATACCGCCGGTATCGGCGGAAAAAATGTACTGTGCAGCTTCGGTATTTATCGTGCTGGCATTCGATGTCAACTTCATACCGCTGACAGGCGAGCTTATGGCGCGGGCAAAGCTGTTCTATTTCATCAGGAACAAATACAATCTCGGAAATTCGGATATAATCGACTGGTATGTCAATCTTGATGAGGACGATTATCCCGAGGAGCTTGAATTTACCATACTCTCCGACGGAAAGGACAGGATATTCAATATTGATCTCGTGCATTATGTCATCAAGGAGATATAGTCAACGACATTGTTGCTGACACAGATCGGAGTTTCCCGAGATGATTGAAGTTAATCCTTATGCTGGCTTTAGTACGGAGGGAAGGAAAAAGATGAAATACCAATACAAGGAAATGCCTGAATCTATGAGGGGGACATACGGAGAATTTGCAAAAAACTTCGGGTTTGATTGGAAAGAATTTATTATGGGAATACCGACACCGATGTTTCTTGTCACAACATATAAATCTAACGGACAGCCAAACGCTACG
>JAILFE010000143.1 GCA_024697725.1 Oscillospiraceae bacterium | reverse complement strand
GGCTGATAAGCCCTAAAACCTTGCACTATTGCTGACCTATGGTCAGCAATAAGCAGACATTAATCAGGTAGTGCGCTGCAAATCTTTGATTTGCAGCAGCAGAAGCGGCTGATCACAGCCGCTTCTGCCAATAACCGCCCTTACGGGCGGTTATTGAGCACGCACTAATTATAAAATATAGTATATTGTACATCATTGATTGGAAGTTGTCAATATCCTCTCAGATATTTCTAAAGATGTTCACTCTGCTGCCAGCCTGTATTTCTGAACGTACTTGGAATAGCTTTCGATAAACTGTGGAGAACGTCCTGCTTTCAATACGCTGAGATAATCGTGACTGTTCATATTCGACTTTCATTGTCCTATACCATCATCTGTTCAGCCTGTGCGGCGAGGCTGTTCAATTTGGAACGAAATATTCAACGTCGCTTATTAGGAGCCATAATACACTTGTGTACAGCGATTTTTACAAAATATGAGACTGATTTTATGCATATTGACAAATATACATTTAAGCTCTTTCATTTACTTCGGCAAACCGTTATTATATATACGATCCGTGATGATGTTAGAAAATACAGTACATAACTGTCTTATAGAAGAAGGTGACCCATGAACAGAATACTGAGCGATATCCGGACAAAGATACAGGAAGCGTTAAAAAAAGAAATCCCGGAGGTCTTGCCGGATGATCTGGAAGAGGGCGGCAAGGTATATTATATGAACGGCAAGAACGGCACGGAGTTCGACTGGTTCGTAAACGAGCATCTGCCGTCATTTATGGTGTTCTATAATGATGAGGAAAACCTCGGTGCAGCAAAGGCAGCTGTTTATACCGACGGGGGCATGGTGATCTATCTGTTTGACGATCACGGCAGAAATATGAAAAAGGAAGTAAAGACATTCCTTGATGAAGATGAAGCCGAGATCCTGATGCTTGCTGCATTCCTGAGACTGGCAGCAGATGAGAAAAGGGTATGGGACGCAGCGCTTGATAGGCTTGATGGAGATACCGCAGTTGATGAGGCAGCAGTCAAAGAGTTTTTATCAGTGCGGGAATACTATGAGCCGTCTATCCGCAGGAAAGAGCTGATGGGCAAGCTATGCGTTGTCTCAAAAAAAGGTGACGATAGAGGGCTGGAAGGTCGGCTTTATGGTGAGGGAAGAACCCGGCGATGATGAGGACAGCGGATGGCAGTTCTATGCAGGGGATGAGGACGATGAATACACGAATGACGTTCAGAATATAGAACTGTGCAGATTGTATTCTGTCACAGGGATCGATCCTGCGTTTACGGATCATCTGGAGAGTCCTGTGGGTACAAGGCTTGTCCGTATATCCTCCGATGGATTTGAGGAAGACAAGAATCAGCCCGCATTTATGGAAAAATGGAAATGACATAGATATGCTGCTTACAGATAAGTAGTGCGTGCTCAATAACCTCCCGTAGGGCGGTTATTGACAGAAGCGGCTGTGATCAGCCGCTTCTGCTGCTGCAAATCAAAGATTTGCAGCGCACTACCTGATTAATGTCGCTGACTATACATAATTTCTTATTGAAATGTATCAAAACCTATGATATAATGGAAAATACAGATATCCAAAACCATTTTTTCAGGGAGGACATCATCATGAACACTAATACCTTCAGCGATTTCAGGAAAGGCGTGAACCTCGGAGGCTGGCTCTCCCAGTGCAGCTATGCCGAGGAGCACCTGAAGACCTTCATCACCGAGAGCGATATAAAGGAGATCGCATCGTGGGGAGCGGATCATGTAAGGATACCGTTTGATTACAATATCATCCAGAACAGAGACGGAACGATCATCGGAGAGGGCTTCTCCTATCTCGACAATGCAATTGAATGGTGCAAAAAGTACGGGCTCAGGACCGTGCTCGACCTGCACAAGGCAATGGGCTATTCCTTTGACACATACAGCGAGAACGAGAGCGGCTTTTTCACAGACGAGAAGCTGCAGGAGTATTTCTATATCCTCTGGGAGGAAATGGCAAAAAGATACGGCAGCCTCACCGACAGCGCAGCGTTCGAGCTTCTCAATGAGGTGACGCTGCAGGACTACTGCACGACATGGAACGGCGTGATAAGAAAGTGCATCGAAAGGATACGCAGATATGCTCCCGATATCAGGATACTTGTCGGCAGCTACTGGAACAACAGCCCCGACGCCGTACCCGATCTAGACAAGCCGTATGATGATAAGATAGTATACAATATGCACTGTTATTCCCCGCTGAAATTCACACATCAGGGCGCATACTGGACAGACCTGATAGACCCGAAGGAGAGAATATCCTTTGAAGAGAGCGGCGTAGACGATACATATTTCGAGGAAACGTTCAGGAAAGCTATCGAGAAGGCGGAGAAGGAAGGCGCGGCTCTCTACTGCGGCGAATACGGCGTTATCGACGTTGCAACGCCCGAGGACACGGTAAAGTGGTACAGAGCGATACACAAGACCTTCGAGAAATACGGCATATCAAGAAGCGCATGGAGCTACAAGAAAATGGATTTCGGTCTTTCGGACGAAAGGCTCGCCGGCGTTGCGAAGGAACTCAGAGAACTGCTCTGAGAACAGCCGGACACGGATAAGGATCACAGAAACAACACGACCGCAGATGCTTATAAAAGCGTCTGCGGTTTTTTACAGTCGGATAAAAAAAAGCAGCTGATATTCTGTCAGTGATTTTGGGTCCTGATCTGATCGATTTCGTATCCGGAGCGTTCCGCGGTATGCAGAAATGAGGGGCGATCCGGCATAAACGTTTACATTTTCAAGCGAAAACGTATACTTTTGACCGAAAACGTATAATATAATTATTGTATTTTTTCAGATATAAAAATTGTATTTTTTTTGTGAATTATAAAAAAACCTATTGACAAATCGTTTTAATGGTGATATAATACAATCAAAGAAAAAAGAAATATATAGGCAAAACCCGGGAAACCGTGTGACGCAAAGCTATAGGGCCTGAAATGGCAGCCAGTTGCTGTTAGCTGTATACGCAGATAACACGAGTGTTCCCGCCCGTTTTGCAGAGGGCGGTTTTTTGTTGCTGTGAAAGGGACGTTCACAGAAATGGTTTATTTGATTCAGACGAATATGGATTGATGATTTATGACAAAAATTAAAATGAATGCTAAAGTAAAGGGCTTTACCCTGATCGAAATGATCGTTGTAATGGCTATAATCGGCGCACTTGCAGCTATTATCATCCCGACGATGTTCGGTTTCGTCAAGGATGCAAAGCGTGCAGCCGCGATCACAGATGCTCGTATCATTAAAGAAGCAATAGAGTTTTCACTGGTAAATAACCTGCCGAATTCCGGAGCGGATATGTCTTCCTTTAACAAAGTGCTCTGGCTCTCCCAGGAGGGTAAAAGATCAAGTATGTCTACCAGGCTTGCTAACGGAGAGGAGCATGAAATGGTAGGAGCATTCACTAACTATAGTTGGTCTATGTACAGAAGAGGAGAACTCAGTCCCAACAGCAAGTCTCAGGCAATAGACCTGATCATCGCCAAGGGGCTGGATAATGCGTTTTCCGAGGAGTGGAAAACGGGCGAAAAAGCAAATCCGATGGGGTACAATAAAGATAGCAAGAATTGTGCACAGTATCTGAAGGATAAAAAGACCAATTTCGGACTGATCGTTGTGTACGATACAATGGGATTTGTACGTATGATGCAGGTATACAGAAAAGGCGTTCTGGTAACATACGTTGATGGTACTTATGTTGTAAATACAAGCGAGAAAGCTCACTTTGTCGGTGACGGTACATGGGACACGATTTGGGCAGATTCCGGAGAAGCAGCTCCCGAGGCATTCTGTGAGATCAATCTGGCAAACGGTCAGATAAAAGACAACGGCAAAACCGGCGGTTGGTTTTAATTTATGATTTTTCCAAATAAACCATATAACGTCTGAACAGAAAGAACTCCGAAGCACGTAAAAGTGCGGCTTCGGAGTTCTTTCTGTTTTTTGAGAACAAGGTTTCAGGGTCTGTGAGCCCTGAAGCCTTTCTTTATTTCAGCCCGAAGGATGCTTTGCTCCGGCCTTTGGAGCAATATCTCCTGACAAAAAAATATATTAAAATTTTCATTTACCTCTTGACAAACGGTGTCATACCTGCTATACTGTATATACAGCGATATATACAGTATGTCAAAGGAGCATCCCATGAAAATAATTATAAAAAACAAATCCGAGCTGCCGATCTATGAACAGATCGAACAGCAGATGAAGGAGCAGATACTCAACGGCACTATATCCGAGGATGAACAGCTCCCGTCGATACGCCAGCTCGCACGCGATCTGAAAATAAGCGTCATCACGACGACAAGGGCGTATAACGATCTTGCCGATGAGGGCTTCATAATCTCCGTGACGGGAAAGGGATATTTCGTAGCGCCGCGCACCAATGATCTGCTGCACGAGCGTATGCTGTTTGAAATGGAGGACGGCATCGAAAAAGCCGTCACCAACGGGCGGAATGCCGGACTTGACGACGATGAGATCATCGAAGCAGTGAGAAGATTTATGGAGGGGTAATATGGAAAATATACTTGAAATAAACGGACTTTGCAAGAGATATGACGACTTTGCACTCAAGGACGTGAGCTTTTCGCTCCCGAAGGGCTATATAATGGGATTTGTCGGCGAAAACGGCTCCGGCAAGACCACTACTATCCGCGCTATACTCAATATGGCAAGGATAGACAGCGGCAGGATAAGCGTGTTCGGTATGGACAGCGTGAAAGACAGCATAGCGATAAAGGAACGGCTCGGAGTAGTGTTCGACAGTCTCTATCTTGCAGAGCATCTGAATGTAAGACAGATAGAACAGCAGCTCAGACCCTTCTACAAAGACTGGGACAGCAAGGCTTTCTTTGACCGTATACACCAGTTCGAGCTGCCCGACAAGAAAAGGGTCGGCGATTTCTCAAAGGGCATGAAGATGAAGCTGATGATCGCTGCGGCGCTTTCCCACAAGGCTGATCTCATAATACTCGACGAGCCGACGAGCGGTCTTGACCCCGTTGCCCGCGACGAGCTGCTCGATATACTCTCGGAATATATCGAGGACGAGAACTGCGGCGTACTTTTCTCGACACATATCACAGCCGATGTTGAGCGCATAGCCGATTATGTCACGATACTCCACAGCGGGAAGGTGTGGTATACCGGCACAAAGGATGAACTTTCGGAGGGTTATGCGGTCATCAAGGGCGATGACAAGGATATCCCCGATGCGCTGAGAAAAAAGCTCATCGGCTTCCACTCCTACAGAAACGGCTTCGATGCCCTGATAAGGACAGATGACCTTGCGGGCATACCCGATGCTCTCGAATACGAAAAAACCACTATCGACGAGATACTCGTATACATCGCAAAGGAGGATAAGCATGAAAGAAATTCTTAAAGTCATGCGGTTCGATTATCTCACGGCAAGACCTCTGGCACTGCCCCTGATGATATTCGCTGTCATCCTGTTTTCTGTGCTGGGTCTGCTGCTCTCCCCCATGATCCCCACGTACATTTGCTTTTTATCGATCCTGTTCGTGATACCACTGCAGCTCACAGCCGACAAATGCGGTTTTAACAAGCTTTACGGGATACTCCCCGTAAAGCGGAAAAGCATCGCAAGAGCGAGATTTCTATATATCTGGCTCGTGTTTTTCATAACAGTGACAGTCCAGACTCTCATTGCCGTGATATCCGGGGAACTGAAGCTCGTCCGTTTTCTCCCGAATCAGAACAGTGAGATGGTAGTGCTTGCAGTGTCATCCTTTGAAAAAACTGATACCGCACTCAGAGTTATATTCGTAACTACCGCCTTTTTCTGCCTGCTGTTTGCCTATTTTGAGATGATGGCGCAGATATTCGGTCTGGAGAACGAATTCAAGGTCATCATGATAACTGTCGCAGTGCTGGCGCTCATCGCGTTCGGTTTCACATTCCTGTACAGCAAAAAACTCCTGCCGATAATAAAGCTTCCTGAACTGCCCTCGACCGTGCCGGGAATGCTCGCTCTGGGCGCGGTGTGCTTTGCGGTGCTGCTCGGGATATGCATACTGTTCGGAGAGATAACGGCGGCAAAGTTCTCGAAGCGTGAGCTGTAAGGAGGTATCGCTATGGACAAGGCATACTTGAAAAGACTCGGCGATCTTATCCACACAGACCTTATCACCGTCAGAGGCAGCGGAAAGAACAATACGCTCTTACTTGCCGTGATCGCATCTGTGCTCTTCGGGACACTGGGGATCATATGCACGCCGCTCATGGGGATATATGTACCGATGCTGCTCGGGCTCGTCTGCATATCGACACTGTACGGCAGCGAACAGAAATATCACAGTGAAAAGATGTTCTCGATACTGCCGATAGCCCGGAAGGATCTGGTGCGCTCACGGTTCATTACATCCTGCGGGTTATATATCACTTCCGCCGTGGTATTCTATATCCTCATGCTCCTCAGCCTGAAGCTGAAGATATATATCAGGCTCGGTGTTATAGATATTATCGGGATGTTTACGGAGAAGCTCACCGGCTTCAGCGAAACGGGCTTCTTCAATCTGGTATATTCCGCATCCTTCTCATTTGGGCTGACCGCAGCGGCAAATACACTGCACAATTATTTCAAAAACAGCAAGTCGCTGAGCACTCAGATCGAATTCAAAAAGCT
>JAILFE010000125.1 GCA_024697725.1 Oscillospiraceae bacterium | reverse complement strand
AGTGCGATAAGCTGACCGAGGCAGGTATCGACTTTTGGATGTCTTTTCTGAACGGAGTGGCAGGAAAGGAACACAGCATGGATCATGCCATTCACTCTGCCGAGATTTTCAGCAGATGCAATCCTATGCTGGTCGGAACCGGCGGACTGGTACTCTTCCCCGGCACTCCTCTTCTGGAGGAAGCACAGCGAGGCGAATTTACGCCTCTTTCAGAAAAGGAAATGCTGATCGAACTGAAGACCTTTGTGGAGCATCTGACCTGTGACTGTACATTCATAACACATCACACCGTATCCGGGAAAAACCTGACGGGTCCGAATTTCCTCGCCCGAAAGGACAGGATCGTGGATGCGCTTGACAATGAGATCAAGCATGGGGATATGGCCGTCCTTGCCGCCATTCGCAGAAATAAAAGAACGCTATGAGCCTTAAAGATTTCAACAGAACGGACGATTTGTTTTCCCTTTGCGGTTTGAACTGCGGACTGTGCGGATACCGTCTGCAAGGTCACTGCAGCGGCTGCTTTAAAGACAGCTTTTGCTCAAAGATCTGTCCGATGGCACCGTGCAGCGTAAAACACGGGAATATCCAATACTGCTTTGAATGCCCTGAGTACCCGTGCAAGCATTATGACGGATTTGACAGCTACGATACCCTTGTACTGCACAGGAACCAAAGGCGGGACATGCAGAAAGCAAAAGAAATCGGAATTGATGCATATCATGCCGAGCAGCGTGAAAAGAAGAAAATTTTAGATGCTGACTTGAAATTGTAAATTCCAGTGAAAGAGTAAATTCCACTGTACCTTGAAAATCCCCTGATTTTGTAAATTTCCAGGGGCAATATTTGGCGCCAAGTGGTATAATATGGCCAACTTCTCATAAAAAACTCAAAAAGACTTCATGGCAAACAAGCCTCTGGACATTCCGTATGCAAGACTGAATTCCACAGGCCACATTCAAAAAATGTGAATTGTTTACTTCCAGTCTGACAGCAGTTTTTTGTGATCGGTTAGTGGGTAAAGCGTATCAACTTAGGCGTCAGATTGACCTCATCGGGGGCAATCGGTCTAAGCTGAAGTGCTTTTAAGACCTCGGGGCCATAATTCTCCAAAGCAATATCGTATGGTGTACGTCCTGCAAGTATTTCGCGGGGCGTTGAGTTTATGTGATCTACAATGGTTCGCAAGTCCCATTGGGTAAGGAACTCAAAGCTGGTTCCCTTAGGGAGCACCATTCGAAGCATCGTGTGAGCCTGTTCTATGCCGCCCTTCTGGCCACTACGCATAGGATCGCAGTAATAGATATCCGAGCGCCGGATACCATCCGTGCCGGTCTCCAGAGCTTCCGGATCGCCGAATTCATTACCCCTGTCGGTCAAAATCGTACTGAAGAGTGCCAGAAAGTTATACGTACCAAGTTGGTGCTCCAGCTTGTTAAATATGAGCTTTACCGCGCCTTTGGTGCATCGGTTCATGATAAAGGCCAGGAGCAGCTTTTCGCGCGTCAGGAAGAGGGTCAGTATAACCCGCCTGGATTCCCGTGAGGAGTGGACGGTATCCATCTCAGCAAAGTGATCAAGATGCAGTGTCTGGAAATCTGCATAGGTACGACCAAGGAATACGGAACGATCCTTTATCTGCGTTTTATGCACCTTCCGGGGCTTGAACTTGACCTTGCGCTTCAGGTCAATATCCTTAGCTCGGAATAGCCCCTGATTCAAGTAGGTGTAGAGCGTTCTGACAGACATATCCAGCTCCGGATGATTGGTTATTATCTGATACGGAGATTGCCCTTGCCAAACAAGTGGAGAGATGATGTCATCCTTTTCATGCCGTTCGTACTTCGTCATGTTTATACCGGAGCGAGAGTCAACAAGCTTTTCGCGGTACATCCGGTCTGCATAAACAGCATCGTACCTGTATTTACAAGGGATCGTACATTTACTGACCATCCTGGAGCAACCGTTACATACATAAGGAGCTTTATCAAGGCGATCGCAGCGTTCTCTGACAAAGTCCGGGCAGTGCTGGTTGCAGGTGGTACAGGATGTGCATTTTATGCCGCAGAGAACGATCTTATCGCAGACATTGGTCTTCTTGCATTTGTAACGATGAATACAGAAGTTGTGAGCGTTGTAGAACGTTCCCTTGCGGTAAAGATAACTTGCTCTATGCAACTTTATCTCCTTGGAGATGGTAGTCGGATCCTTGCATAGATATTTGGCAATCTCTTTGAATGCGAGCCCTTCATTAAGGGATTTTTCAATGTACTTTCGGTCTTCCAGAGTAAGATGCTTCTGGTTGCCAGGTATATATTTGCTCATAGAGTCTCCTTCTACTGCTGTCAGAAGGTAGACAGAGCATATCATTACCAGAGATAAAAAGTAAAACTATAAAAGCAAAAATAGATGTTGTGTTTGGCCCCGTCCGCCACCCTTGACAGAACCTGTTGAAAACGCCTGGATAGCAGTGCCGATGGTGAGGATGACAGGAACAGCCAGAGATTATCACCATCGGGAACGGCAGTATAGCGTTTTCACCAGAACCCGTCAAGGGCAAGCCCCTTTGGGGTGGCTAGGTGAATGCCTCTGGTTCAGAATCCAGGAACAGCCTGGAGGGGGCGGCTGACAAAATCTGATTATGTGAAAGAGTAAATTCTGCTTGTGCAGGAGTAAATTCTACTTGCTTCTTGAAGAGTGGAATTTAAAATTTCAATTTTCGATAATGACATATACGAAGAAGCAACCTTGTAAAGAATACCTTAGAGATATATAATAAACAAGGAGATTATCAAACATGGATATCAGAATATCAAGAAATGGGCTTAACTTCGAATGGGATGACATTATCGTGGCATACACGGAAAGAGAAGGCAACAGCATTAGACTCATTTCGGCAAGGCTTGCAGAAAAAGAAGAAGAGGAGGCTTATTATGGGAATATTCGATAATGTTGTTCCTAAACAAAGGGAACTGACAATAGATGAAAAA
>JAILFE010000123.1 GCA_024697725.1 Oscillospiraceae bacterium | reverse complement strand
TGCATCTTCGCCGACCATATTCTCACCATCCTTTTTGCTGTTCGTTTTCGATGGGTATATCATACCACAAACCCGCAAAGCCTGTCAAATCGCAGTTTCGTAGACTAAATTGATTTAGATCGCTCCAAGTTTACCCGGATTCTCCTAAATGATTTTAATTGACGCAGAAGTTCATCGTGTGTTCATAGAATGCGGTGATTTGTAAACTAATTATGAATATGGCTGATTTGTAAAAAGAAAACAACCCGATCTGCATTTCTGCAAATCAGGTTGTAAATTATTGACAACATCATTCTAACAAGTGCCTGAAGCGATACATGATATCATTTATGGATCTTGATCTCCGTCATATTGCTCCTTACTGTTGTCAGTTTCTATCTTGATCACCCTGTCCATATCGATGACTGTCTTATCGGTAAAGATGAATTCATGGTTAACATCATCGAGACGGCGTATATTCCCGCTACATGTTGTATAAGCCCCACCTGCTTTCTTTTTATCGGGCACGAAATATGTGAGCCTTATGAGCGGTCTTTCATCGATATGGTCGATGATGTATGCTATCTGTTTGTTCAGTTCATAAATCTGCGTTTCGGTCAGCTCTGTCTCGCTGTCGGTGAGCCTTGCGGTCTCGGCAACAGCATCATCGTACCCCACAAGTGCAGCAAATGGCGAGAACTGCGCCGCCCTGTCTGACATCGGCATAGGCGGAAAGTCATCATACTGCGGACGGGTGAGGTGCTTTATATCATCGTAGTTTTCCTGCATTTTCTGCTCCGTTTTATAAACAGTTTTCAGGCACTTCAACATCACCTGCAAAGGTAAAATCTTCCGCATGAGCCTGAACATAAGACATTATCATGGTTTCAAGCACATCCTCTTCATTATAGAAGTCCGAATCATTTTCTTTAAACAAGTCAGTATATCCGTCCTTATCATTTGGATCCGCTGTGATCCTATCAAGCAGTTCCTGACGTTCTTCACGCTCAAAAGGAATACTGCCTCCGCACTTCTTTACTACATCACGCAGTATCTCAGCACATTTAATGGCACCGATCATTTCAAATCCCTTTAAAGCATCTTCCCATACGATCCCGGTCGAATTGTAGAGAAACTGGTCATGACCACCATTGCATACTTCAGCAGCGTACCATTGTATTGCAAATACGGCTCTTTGAGGTGCGGTAAATGGAGCAAGGTCTTTTTCATACTGTTCCTTGCCGTCATAAATACTTACGCACCACCAGAGAGGGTCAATTACAGACTGAGGATCATATTCTCCCGCAAGGATATCTTCCTTTTTGATATCATAATGTTTACTTACCATTTTCACACTCATATATTTACCTCCGGTTATTTGTGTATCAAGCATGATGCCCACCGATCTGACGATTTCGGTCTTTAGCAGTAGCCCCTTCTGTATAGTTCACAGCTTTCAGTACGGAGTTTTTGCCGTATCTGTGTTTTATAGAGAGCATCGCTTCCTGCAATGCTCGTTCCTTTTCAAATGCCTTGTCATCATATTCGGAAGATGTCACTTCCTCCATACTGAAAAGGTCAAGCTGTTCATAGCTCTCGCTTTCAGGTATATCCTCTTCACGGATGACATTGCAGGCAACAAGGTTTATCCGCCTTGCAAGAAGGCTCTTGTCAATGATACGGTCAAAGAGCGTCATTGTAGCATCACACATTATACGGGTGGACGATGTATGCTTATCAAGATTCTGTGTACCGTGAGCGTGTTTCGGGATTTGTCTGCCGTAGCGGTCGGAAACAATTTCTCCATGATACTGTCCGCTCAAAAGACTCACACGGTCATAGCCTACGGTCAGAACAATCTGATTTGTAACAAGCCCCTTATCCACCAAGTCGAGCGACAGCATATCTGCCATTTCCCACACGATCAGCCGTGTACGCTCATAGTCACAAGGCTCTTGCAGAACTTGTCCCGATGTGATACTCTGATTTTCGGGACGGTAAGCCTTAACATCGGCAATGGTAGTAGGTTCAATGCCCCACGCATGATCTATCAGCA
>JAILFE010000052.1 GCA_024697725.1 Oscillospiraceae bacterium | reverse complement strand
GTCCGTTCCAGCTCTCGCGGGTGAAGGGTACGCCGAGGCGGTATTCATCCCTGAACGTGAGCCTGAATTTCCCGTTATAGGACTCGGGGATAAATATCGGGTGGATATGCTCGCCTCAGCCTGTCCAGCTGGGATTATATTTCAGAACGAGCTTCTCGCTCTCCCCCGCTATCATGTCCTCATCGGGGAGCCATGCCATATACAGCACGAGCAGCTTTCCGCCGTCACGGAGGATATCATGCAGTATACCCGCAGTTTTTTCATGATCGAAATAGAAAAAACACTGACAGGCTGTTATCACATCGAACGAGCCTGCGGGAAATCCGAGAGCTTCGGTCGGACGGGCATAATACTCTATATCCATGCCCTCGGAGAGCTTTTTCGCCTGCAATATCTGGTTCTCGGAGATATCGCAGCCTGTCCACTTCGCACCGAAGCGGTACATATTTCTCGGTATAACGCCTGTTCCCGTGCCGAGGTCGAGAGCCTTCTGCCCCTTTCTCCCGACACCGCGCTTTGCGATATTCTCATAGAACTGCACGGGATATATATCGCGGTAGCGGGCATAGTCGGAAGAAGTCTTTCCCCAGTCGAATGGTCTGCCGCCGTCTATTTCATTATTTACTATATTCATAGATATCAGCTCCTTGCAATTATTTGTCCGATCACGGATGCGATCGCTGCTTCATCAAGCTCTGTCTGTGCTTCTGTCGTCACTTCTGAGGATGTTTCCGTATCGGCCGGTGTGTCGGTATTGAACAGCCCCATCGCAGATATTGCGCTTATCGTATATATCGCAGTGAATATCCAGAAGCACGGGGTCATGAACACCAGACGCCACTTATAGCTCTTCCTTTCCTCCACGGGAGCGGGATATACCGGCGCATACGGGCTGTCCTCGGAGGGGGTGGGTCTGCCCAAGCGCTTTACAAGATATACCACGGAGATGATACCGAGCACCGATGTGCATATTATCCATATCCACGAATAGGTATTGAAGCTCTCCTCGCTCATATGATTCACAAGCACCATGTTCAGGAAGGCGTAGCCGTTGTTCATTATATGCAGCAGACAGGTCGGTATTATTGATCCCGTCGATACAGCTATGTATCCGAACAGCAGACCGAGGATCACACCTATCACGAACTGTATTACATTGCCGTGGAATATGCCGAACATCACTGCTGAAAATGTTATTCCGAAGCCTACACTCGTGCAGGTCGTATTGCGCAGCATCATCCCTCGCATGATGATCTCCTCGCCGACAGGACCGAGCACCACGATATAGAAGAACAGCAGTACATCATGCACCATATCGCTTCCTATCTCCAGCCCGTCGAATGCCGTGCCTTCCATACCGCTCGAACCTATCAGATTCTGTATCACGGTCTGTATCAGCGCGCTTATCGACTGGAGCCCGAAGGTCGCGAATATCATTGCGATGATTATAACGGGAGTCAGGTTCTTTGGCTTCCGGAACAGCTTTGAAGCGCCCTTCAGCCTGCCTGTCATTTTAAGCCCTAAGAAATAGGCGGACAGATGTGCAGCAAGATACCCCGCCGCAAGCATTATTATCATCCATATCCCGTTCGGGTCATCGATCTGCTTTGCGGCATCCTCCGGCGACACGCCCTGTGCAGTCAGCATCACGGTGAATATTACCATTAATATTATCTGCACTATGAGCATTATCACAAAATGCAGACACATCGCCCCCGATGTTCTGTTATAGATCTGTCTGAGCATCTTTTCAAAGCCCTTCACCACCTGCTCGGGAGAAAATACAGGAGGTGTTCCCATATCCTGCATACCCTGAGGTGCGTTTGTATATGACTGTTCCATAATAGTTCCTCTTTCTTTCATGTCTTTACTTGCCGATATTCTGGTATTTTCTCCTTATGCGGATATAATACGCAAGGCTCTTTCCGCCGAAAAGTGCCATTTCCACCGCTATCACGAGCAGAAAGCCCATAACAGAGCCGAGCCTGTGATCCGCGCTCCCTTCGTTGCTGCCAAGAATGGGAATGATCTCCGCCAGGGAACAAACGAACATCACTACACATAATATGCCGTATGTGACCGCCAGACGCCTTGCGTGCATGATCTGCGACTGTCCGTCCGTATAGAAATCCGTTGCTTCCTCTTCGCTTTCAAATTCCCTATACCATGCGGCATATGCCCCGAGCCGCGAGATCGAGCGGAATTCGAGCTTCCAGCCCGCTTCCCTGTTCATAGCGAAATATTCCTCGGAAAGCTCGTTCTGATAATCCATTGCAAAGCGTGCGGCACACGGCTTTCCCTTTACGAAATAGAACGAATGCCCGAAAACGCTCATCCTGTAGAGCAGCCACCCCTGAGACGCCATTTTTTCGACAAATTCCGCGCCCTTATCGGGAGAAAGATACCACGCGAATTTGAATCTGCGTATCATCGTGCGTTCCCTGAGCATTTTCCGTTCTTCCGCGAGGGTATATGTATAGTTTTCCTTCGGGATAGTAGCGACCTTTTCATCCGCCTTGACAAGATGCTTGTATTTCTTTGAGCATTTCATCAGATAGGCAAAAGCCCCTGACAGCAGCGCGATCAGCGCAAGCGAAGCGATGACCGTTGAGATAATGATATAAAGCCTTCCCGATTCGATCTTGCCCGAAAGGCTGTGTATATCATCCGCCGGCAGCGACGCAGCCGATGCAAGTCCCACCGCCACTCCGATGATATATCCGATGAATATGCACATCACAAAAAACAGCAGCAGCTCTATTATCCCGATCAGCCTCAGATATCCCGAATAGCCGGGCTGATCATCGTTTTTTCCGTCAAACACCGCAGCATATCCGAGCCCGGAGCTGCAGATCTGCTGCCAGCCATGTTCCCTGAAACTGCGCGGCAGGCCGTTTTTTCCTGATCTGATGATATATGTCTTTTCGGCAGGCTCTCCTTTTTCAAATTCAAACACGCCTGTCAGAGGGGCATATTTTTTCAGATGCACCCCGTCTGCACTCATTTCGGATAATCTTTTTTCCAGTTTGTTCACATCCATCCAATAAAACGGATGGAATTCCTTTTTTACTGATGTATTCATGACTATCCCCC
>JAILFE010000044.1 GCA_024697725.1 Oscillospiraceae bacterium | reverse complement strand
TCATGATATCCTCTATACTGCCCGCCGCAACTATCTCTCCGCCGTTTATACCCGCATAAGGCCCGATATCGACGATATAGTCCGCTGCCCGCATAGTGTCCTCGTCATGCTCGACAACTATCAGCGTATTTCCGAGGTCGCGCAGCTTTTTCATGGTGGATATCAGCTTGTCGTTATCGCGCTGATGAAGTCCTATGGAAGGCTCATCGAGTATATACAGCACTCCCATGAGTGAAGAGCCTATCTGCGTCGCGAGCCTGATGCGCTGGCTCTCGCCGCCGCTGAGAGTCCCCGCAGATCGCGAAAGCGTCAGATATTCGAGCCCGACATTTTTCAGAAATCCGAGGCGGGAGCGTATCTCCTTGATTATCCTTTCGCCTATCACCTTTTCGCGGTCGGTGAGGGAGATATCATTGAAGAAATCTATGCATCCCGTAACGGAAAGCTCCGTGAGCTGTGCGATATTGAGCCCTCCGACAGTCACCGCAAGGCTCTCCTTTTTAAGGCGCTTTCCGCGGCAGTCGGGGCATTCTTCCTCGGTCATGACGTCCTCGATATCGCTGCGGTTATACTCGGAGCTCGATTCACGGTAGCGTCTTTCGAGATTGTTTATTATGCCCTCGAAGGGCTGTTTGTAAGTACCGCCGCCGTATATATCGGCGCGGCGGACAGTTATCTTCTCTTCTCCGGTGCCGTAGAGAAGCGCATGGATGAACTCCTCCGGGAGATCCTTCACGGGCTTGTCTATCGATACATGGTAATACTCGGCAAGTCCTCTGTAATACATCACCGCGAAGGATTTTTCGTCAACCGTGTTCCAGCCGTTTGCATTGACCGCTCCCTGCAGAAGCGAAAGCTCCTTGTTCGGGAGTATCAGATCGGGGTCTATCCTGCTGAAAAAGCCCAGTCCGGAGCAGGTCGGGCAGGCGCCGAACGGGTTGTTGAACGAAAACATCCTCGGCGTGAGCTTTTCCACCGAGATATTATGCTCGGGACAGGCGTAATTCTGCGAAAAAAGCATCTCCTTGCCGTCGATGACATCTATTATCAGCAGTCCGCCCGAAAGCGACATAGCTGTTTCGATACTGTCCGTAAGACGGGTATTAATCCCCTGCTTGACGGAAAGGCGGTCAACTATGACCTCTATATTGTGCTTCTTGTTCTTTTCGAGCTTTATCTCCTCGGAAAGCTCATACATCACGCCGTCACAGCGCACACGTACAAAGCCCGCCTTCTTGGCGCGTTCAAATTCCTTGGCGTGTTCGCCCTTGCGCCCCCTCACGACCGGAGCGAGCACCTGAAAGCGCGTCTTTTCGGGCAGTTCAAGTATGCTGTCCACTATCTGGTCTACCGACTGCTGCTTTATCTCGCGTCCGCATATGGGGCAGTGCGGGATGCCGATACGCGCATAGAGCAGGCGGAGATAGTCGTATATCTCCGTGACCGTGCCGACTGTCGAACGCGGGTTCCTGGATGTTGTCTTCTGGTCTATGGATATAGCCGGAGAAAGCCCCTCTATCGAATCGACGTCCGGCTTTTCCATCTGTCCGAGGAACATCCTTGCATATGAAGAAAGGCTCTCCATATATCGGCGCTGTCCGTCGGCATATATCGTATCGAATGCAAGCGAGGATTTTCCCGAGCCGGAAAGCCCCGTCATGACGATAAGACTGTCACGCGGGAGCTCGAGGCTCACATTCTTCAGGTTGTGCTCTCGCGCACCCTTTATCACTATCTGATTTCGCCTGCTGCTGTTTTTCTTTTCCATGGATAAATTATCCCCTCCGGAGGAAATATATACTATTTTCTCTCTTATACCTGATATTTTCAGTCTTAATCAGTATACCACAAATAAATTCATTTGAAAAGGTTTTTTTTTGAATTTTTTTATGATATAATTAATTCCGGTGATAATCAAAATGCCAAACGGAGGATAAGAGCCATGAAAGAATTTACAGCCGGGATCAACGACGGCGGTCAGCGTATAGATAAATTTTTGCAGAAGGCAGTGCCGCGCCTGCCGAAAAGCCTGATGTACAAGTATCTGCGCACCAAACGCATAAAGCTCAACGGCAGACGCGCCGAGCCGCAGACGATACTCGCACAGGGAGATGTGCTCTCGCTGTATATCAACGACGAATTCTTCGGTACCGTCAGGGCGGACGATTTCATGAAGGCTCCCGCAGCGGTCGATATCGTATACGAGGACGAAAATATACTCATAGCCGACAAGAAGAACGGTCTTGTCGTACACGAGGACGAGAGCGATTCCCCCGACACGCTGATAAACCGTATAAAGCACTATCTGTACGTCAAGGGAGAATACGACCCCGAAAAGGAGAACAGCTTCGCACCCGCGCTGTGCAACCGTATTGACCGCAATACGGGCGGTATGGTCATCGCAGCGAAAAACGCCGAAGCTCTGCGCATAATGAACGAAAAGATACGCTCCCGAGAGACGGACAAGAGATATCTGTGCATATGCGTCGGAAAGCCCCCGAAGGAGCATGACACCCTCACGGCGTATATGTTCAAGGACTCAAAGACCAATACCGTGACGGTATCGGACAGGAAATCACCCGAGAACCGCACCGCAGTCACGGAGTATACAGTGCTCCGCTCGAACGGCGCTCTCTCGCTGCTTGAGATACGCCTCCATACCGGCAGGACACATCAGATACGCGCTCATATGGCGTATATCCGCTGCCCGCTGCTCGGCGACGGGAAATACGGCATAAACAGCATAAACCGTGAATATGGTATAAAGACACAGGCTCTCTATTCTTACAGGCTGAGGTTCGATTTCAGAACGTCAGCGGGAATACTCGATTATCTTGACGGAAAGGAATTCCGGGTGAAAAATGTATGGTTCGAGGATAAATTCCTGTGATATCCGTTCTGCACAGAAGCGCTGAAATCCGGCCGGAGAAGTCAAAAACAGGACATAATGTCGATATATACGATTTTTTTGAAAAAAATGCAGAAAAAGTATTGAATTATGTTTTTATTTGTGGTAAAATAGTTTTATATATCGTATAGCAACGCCCGCAACTCTGAAGAACGGAAACAGGAACGCTGCATCCCGTATCGTTCCCTGATGTCCGGCTTCTGACCATTCAAAGGAGCAAACGACTATGAAAGGTGATCTTCACTGCCATACAACTCTTTCGGACGGCTCACTCGGGATCGAGGATATCATCATCCAGGCGAAAAGAACGGGGATAGATTTTATTTCCATAACAGACCATGACACCATGTCCTCGATATCAAGAGCAAAGATACTCGGGGAAAGACACGGTGTACTGACGGTGCCCGGCGTAGAGCTTTCTGCATGGGACAAAAAGCGCGGAAGGAAAGTACATATACTCTGCTATGCCCCCCAGAAGCCCGACCGTCTTGAAGGCATATGCAAGAAATCGTGTGAGATACGCACCGCCTGTGCAAAGGAAATGATCCAGAAGGTCATGAAGCTCTATCCGATAACCTCGGAGAGCGTACTCAAACACGTCGGCGGTTCAAAAAGCATATTCAAATCGCATATCATGCACGCACTCATCGACTACGGCTATTCCACGCATTTCTACGGCAGGCTCAACGATGAGCTGTTCAACATGAAGACCGGCAGCTGCATTGTCGAGAGAGAATACCCCGATGTGAATTACGTGCTCGATCTGATACATTCGGCAAGAGGTGCCGCTGTAATGGCGCATCCCGTGCTCTACGATTCGGAGGAGCTGCTCGATGAGCTCGCCGCAGCGGGAAAGATCGACGGTATCGAGGTATACAACTATACCGCCGACGATGAAGCACGGAAAAGACTGCTGGAGACAGCCGAAAAATACGGACTGATAGTCACAGGCGGCTCCGATTTCCACGGGCTCTACAATTCAAAACCGACATATATCGGCTCTGACACGACCGATATGGATAATCTTGATAAAATACTGAAGCTGACAGGCAAAAAAGGATCTGATAATAAAAATGGATAATGTAATGGAAAAATCCCTCGCTGCTCATTATGAATGGCAGGGCAAGATAGAAGTCATTTCGAGATGCACAGTAAACAACCGCGATGAGCTCTCTCTCGCATATACCCCGGGCGTATCACAGCCCTGTCTGGAGATACAGAAGGATCCCTCACTTTCATACAGTCTGACAAGGCGCTCGAATCTCGTTGCAGTCATCACCGACGGTACCGCAGTGCTCGGGCTCGGAGATATCGGCCCCAGGGCGGCTATGCCCGTTATGGAGGGAAAATGCGCTCTCTTCAAGGAATTTGCAGATGTTGACGCTTTCCCGATATGCGTCGATACCAAGGATGTCGATGAATTCGTCCGCACCGTAAAGCTGATCTCCTACAGCTTCGGCGGCATAAATCTTGAGGATATATCCGCTCCCCGCTGCTTCGAGATCGAAAGCAAGCTCAAGGAGCTGTGCGATATCCCCGTGTTCCATGATGACCAGCACGGCACGGCGGTAGTAGCTTCGGCAGCGATGCTCAACGCCGCAAAGGTATGCGGAAAGCGCTTTGCGGATATGACTCTCGTTATCAACGGCGCTGGCGCGGCAGGCTGCGCTATCGCGAAGCAGTTCATATCGCTCGGCATGGGGGATATCATCCTCTGCGATATAGACGGCATAATATGTGACGGCGACGAATTCAAGAATCCCTCGCACTATACAATGGCAAAGATCACGAACAAAGATCACAGACGCGGCTCTCTCGCCGATGCGATGAAGGGCGCCGATGCATTCATAGGAGTATCGCGTCCGCATCTCGTATCACAGGATATGGTAAGATCGATGGCGGAAAAGCCGATAGTATTCGCAATGGCAAACCCGACACCCGAGATAAGCCCCGAGGACGCAAAGGCAGCAGGCGCTTATGTCGTAGGTACGGGACGTTCGGATTACCCCAACCAGATAAACAATGTAGTCGCTTTCCCCGGCATATTCAAGGGTGCGCTCGCAGTAAGGGCAAGCGATATCAATGAAGAAATGAAGAGCGCCGCTGCTTCGGCGATCGCAGCTTCGGTAAGTGAGGATGAACTCACTGCCGAGCGCATACTCCCCGATCCGTTCGACAGGAACGTTCCGAAGGCAGTGGCAAAGGCAGTTGCGGATGCGGCAGTAAGATCGGGCGTTGCCCGCATAAAGCCGTAACGGAGGTAAAAA
>JAILFE010000013.1 GCA_024697725.1 Oscillospiraceae bacterium | reverse complement strand
CCCTGCGTCTACGGCGCTTCTTATCTTTTCGCTGATATGGCCGAGCTTGCGGTCAACTAGCTCATCCTTGTCCGGGAGCTCGCGCCTTGATATCTCCGCCTTGGTTAATCTTGCGATATCGCGCAGCTCGTATATCTGCCTGCGGCCGCTCGCGAGAGTATACGCCGTGCCGCTCTTTCCCGCTCTTCCCGTTCTTCCGATGCGGTGGATATAGTATTCATTGTCCTGCGGGATATCATAGTTGAAAACGGCGTCGATATCGTCAACATCAATACCTCTTGCGGCAACATCCGTTGCTATAAGTATATTTATCCTTCCCGCCTTGAAGGCACCCAACACCTGAGTGCGTGACTGCTGCTTCATATCACCGTGAAGACCTGCCGCTCTGAATCCGCCCGAAACAAGGTTCTCGGTCAGCTCATCCACCATTTTCTTGGTATTGCAGAATATCATGGAGAGCTTCGGCTCATACGCAAGCAGAAGGAGCTTCAGGGCATCGGTCTTCCTGCCCATGGGTACATCATAGTAATACTGCTCTATGCTCTCGACCGTGCGCGTTTTGTTCTCGACACGTATCATATGCGGATCACGCTGGAAGCGGTCTGTCATCGCAAGTATCTCGGGGGGCATCGTAGCCGAGAAGAGCGCTGTCTGGCGCTCCTCGGGGACATGGGAGAGAATGCTCTCTATATCCTCACGGAAGCCCATATCGAGCATCTCGTCCGCCTCGTCGAGTATCACGGTATTTATAGCTTCAAGCTTCAGTGTGCCGCGTTCGATGTGATCCATTATCCTTCCGGGCGTGCCGATAACGATATTCGCGCCGCGCCTCAGCTCTGTGATCTGTCTGTCTATGCTCGCACCGCCGTATACCGCGCAGGCTCTCACCCACGGCATATATTTCGTGAATTTGTTCATCTCACCGCACGCCTGCATAGCGAGCTCTCTTGTCGGGCAGAGTATCAGCACTCTTACGCCTTTTTCGCCGCGGACTATCCTTTCCGCCGCGGGTATGCCGAATGCTGCAGTCTTACCCGTGCCGGTATTTGAATGCCCGATAAGATCGGCGCCGGTAAGCATGACGGGGATAGCCTTGGATTGTATCTCAGTAGCCTCGGAAAAGCCCATATCCTCGACTGCCTGTAGTATTTCGGGAGATAATCCCATTTCGCTGAATAACATATTTCTCCTCTTTCAAATCTCGCAAATCTCGTTTATCTGACAACAAAAACATATTATAGCATATACTTATACAAAAATCAATATAATTTATGTTAACAATAGCCAAATAAGCCAAAACAGCATTTTTGCTTATGACCGAAAAAATGATCATCATATCATTAACGGACAATATTCAAAAAATACATATTATTTTTAAACAAGTGATTGACTTTATTGATAATGATATGATATAATAAACAAAAAGGTAATATTTTATCGTATTATACAGTAATTTACGTAAGATCGGAGGGTGGAAATGAAACAATATCAGTTCGGATATTCCGATGATGTATCGCTTATCGCACAGCTTGAGGAAATAGCCGGCGAACGCGACCCCTCTGTGAGCACGCAGATAGTCTTTCATATATTCACCGAAGATCCCGACAGGGAATTATGCGAAAACATCTGCCGTGTGATAAATGACACTATCCCCGATTCGCTCTATCTCGGAGCATCCACCTGCGGGAATATCATGAACGGCGATTTTTCCGATCAGTCTGTGGTAATAGTATGCACAGTATATGAAGACCCCTCCACAAGGATCGAACTTATGCAGCTGCCGTTTACGGACAAGACGAACGTTGAAGCAGCAGAGGCACTGATAAAATATACCAACGAGAACACGTGGGTAAGATCCGTTGAGATGATCGTTTCCTGCCGCACGAGAGATCTGAAAGACTTCTGCAGCAGGCTTGCAGAGCTGCGCCCGAATATCAGCCTCTTCGGCGGCAGCGCTTTTTCCTATGACATGAGATCGGTCCCTTGCGTTTTTTCGAGCGCCGGTGATTATTCCGAAGAGGATATCATATTCATGCTCAGCGGCGGCGAGAACTATCATATCATCTCGACCTACGTCATTGGCTGGAAGCCTCTCGGAAAGACCTTCAGGATCACAAAGGCGTCGGGTGAGATCATATACGAGATCGACGGCGGCAGAGCCTACAACGTATACAGCAAATACCTGAATATCGGCAACAACCAGTACTTTTTCTCCAACGCGCTCGAATTCCCGCTGATATTCAACCGGAACGGCACAAATATACTCCGTGCTCCCGTTGCCTGCAATGAGGACGGCTCGCTCGTGATGACCTCTGACCTGAGTGAGGGCGAAGAAGTCCGTCTTGCTTACGGCGACCCGTGGACGATACTCAACTGCGCACGCCGCAGTGCGACCGAGGTATCCTCATTCCGACCCGAGACGATAAAGCTGTTCTCCTGCGCATCAAGACGCGCTTTCTGGGGCAATGACGAGATAGGCAAGGAAACGCGCCAGTTTTCGACCTTCTCATCCGCTTTCGGATTCTATACCTCCGGTGAGTTCCTGCGCACGAACGGTACTGTATTCCAGCATAACGTGTCGCTCGTCATCGCTGCGGAGCGCGAAGGTACTCCGCGTTCCGCGGGAAAACGGGGATTTATACTCGAAGACTGGGAATACTCCGGACGTATGTCCATGATAAGCAGGCTTGCGAACTTTATAGATGCCGCTACCCAGGAGCTGCGCGAAGCAAATCAGAAGCTCGAAGCAGCTGCGATAACCGACGGTCTGACAGGACTTCTCAACCGCGTGGAGATTCAGCGCCGCATAAGAGACGCTGTCGCTGCCGCCGATGATCTTTCTCCCATAACGCTCATCATGCTCGATATCGACGATTTCAAGCACGTTAACGATACCTACGGCCATAACGAGGGAGACCTCGTTATAAAGCGGCTGTGCGGTCTCATCAAGAATATCGCCGAGGAAAACAGTCCGCATATAGATGCGGGCAGATGGGGCGGAGAAGAATTCATGCTCCTTGTACACAGCGGCTGCCGCACCGACCGCGCCGAACTCGCCGAAAATATCCGCAGATGCTTTGCGGATATGGTATTCGATATCTCCGGGAGCCACACGGTCAGCATAGGCGTCACCGATTCGATACCGGGCGAGAGCACCGACTCGGTATGCATACGTGTTGACAACGCTCTCTACAAAGCCAAGGAGACCGGCAAGAACAGGGTCTGCTTCGGAAAAGCAGAATAATACCGACATAAACACCGACAGCCGTATACGGATATGCTCCGCATACGGCTTTGTTTTGCATTATTCTTCGGTCTCGGTCTCTTTTTTGAGGATATCCTTCTTTTCCTCGTCGCGGTCGGTCTCGATAACAAGCTCGTTCTTCCTTGCAGTGAGCCTGATCGTGGATATAGAATCCTCGGGAGCCTCCACGATGGTATTTGCTATCCTGTCCTCAACATCGGTGCGGATGACCTTTCTTATCTCACGCGCTCCGAACTTCTTTCCGAATGCCTTCTCGGCGATAAGCGCTGTTGCGCGTTTGTCGTACCTGAAGGTTATCTTCTTTTCGGCGAGCGGTTCCTTCATCTCGTCGAGCATGAGAGCACAGATATCCTTGTAATTCTCCTCGGTGAGCGGATCGAACACAACTACCTCATCCACACGGCTGAGGAACTCGGGGCGCAGGAAGTCGGAAAGTGCTTTGAGAGCCTTATCCTTTGACATCTCGCCCTCTGTCTTGTTGAATCCGAGGCTTGCCGTCTTGTCGGAAGAGCCCGCATTCGAGGTCATGCATATTATAGTGTTCTCAAAATTTACAGATCTTCCCTGTGCATCGTTTATCCTGCCTTCATCGAGTATCTGAAGGAGAATGTTCAGCACATCGGGATGCGCCTTCTCTATCTCGTCAAAAAGCACTACCGAATAGGGACGGCGGCGCACCTTCTCGGTGAGCTGTCCCGCCTCGTCGTAGCCGACATATCCCGGAGGCGAACCGATGAGCTTCGATACCTCGTGCTTCTCCATGAATTCGGTCATATCAAAACGGATAAGCGGCTCCGTACCGCCGAAAAGCTCATCCGCCAGCACCTTGACGAGCTCGGTCTTGCCGACGCCCGTGGGACCGACAAATATGAACGACGCGGGGCGGCGGCGCTTGTCGAGCTGCACTCTTGTTCGCCTTATCGCCTTGCTGACGAGAGATACCGCGTTATCCTGCCCGATGATGCGTTTTTTCAGCGTATTGTCGAGATTGGCAAGCTTCTTGTATTCGCTGGAAGCGATCTTGTTTGCGGGGATACCGGTCCAGAGCTCTATGACATAGGATATATCGTTCTCGTCCACAAAGATATTGTTTGCCTTCTTGTTGAGCTCCTCGAGTTCGTTTTCTTCCTTCATCAAATCCTGCTTCAGATCGGCTATCTCCTGATAATCGGGCTCTATATCATCCTGTGCATAGGACAGTTTGTCTTTTAGTTCTGCTATGCGCTTTTCCTTGTGTGCTATCGCTGCAAATTCCGCGCTCCTGATGCTACGGCAGGCACAAGCCTCATCGAGCAGGTCTATCGCCTTGTCGGGCAGGAACCTGTCGTTGATGTATCTTTCGGAGAGCACCGCGCACATTTTCAGGAGTTCATCGGATATACCGACCCTGTGATGCTTTTCGTAATACTTCCTTATGCCGAGAAGCACCTCGTATGTCTCGTCTATCGACGGTTCGCCGACTGTGACAGGCTGGAAGCGGCGTTCAAGAGCGCTGTCCTTTTCGATGTATTTCCTGTATTCCGTGAAGGTCGTTGCACCGATGACCTGTATCTCACCGCGGCTGAGAGCGGGCTTGAGTATATTCGCGGCATTTGTCGAGCCCTCGCTGTCGCCCGTTCCGACAAGGTTATGCACCTCGTCTATGAAGAGTATTACATTCCCCTCCGCACGGACTTCATCTATAAGCCCCTTGATACGGCTCTCGAACTGTCCTCTGAACTGCGTACCCGCAACGAGTGCCACAAGATCGAGCAGATACAGCTGCTTGTCGGCGATATGGAAAGGCACATCACCCGATTCGATCTTCTGGGCGATACCCTCTGCTATCGCGGTCTTGCCGACGCCCGGTTCACCGATAAGGCACGGATTGTTCTTCTGACGGCGGGAAAGTATCTGTATCGTGCGGGCGATCTCCTTATCCCTGCCGATGATATTGTCAAGTTTGCCCTCTCTTGCGCGTTCGCTGAGATTGGTGCAGTAGGTACTTAAGAATTTGTGCTTTTTCTTATTCTTGGTATCGCGCTGTTCCCTGCTCCTTCTGACAGAGGAGATCTCCTTTTCATCGCTGTCGGAGAAGGGATTGCTGTCGAGATCCTCTTCGGTGCTGTCCTTGTCGCTCTCCTCCGAGGGACGGCTCTTCGGAAACGGAAAAGAACCGCTCCCGAAAAGATTCTGTATAAAATTCGGTATAGCGCCCGTGCCGCCGCGTTCAAACGAATCTCCGTCAACGCCGCCCTCGGCAAAGTCGCTCATGGTATCGGAAAACTCCTCCACCTCGTCATCGGTTATCCCCATCTGCTGCATATATTCCTTCACCTGCGGGATACCGAGCTCCTTGGCACAGACAAGGCAAAGCCCCTCGTTATGCTTTTCCTCACCCTGCATAGCGGTTATGAAAACCACTGCCATCCTTTTCTTACATCTGCTGCAAAGCATTATTTATCCTCCAATACCGTGTATTCCGTCGATCTGTGTATCGTTTCTGTTTAATTTCATGGTTATCGCTCCTTATTCTCTTCGCTGTCATGCTCAGAAAAATCATAGATTGGATATCCAGTTTTAGGGTCAATCCCTTTCCTTGCTCCTTTTTCAGACCAGACAAAAATAGTATCGTCTGGATAATCGTGTATTGTTTTCTTGTCAGATAGTTCCGATATATTTACTTCCATTATTCATACTCCTCAAAGAAATAGTCTGCTTTGTATCATTTTGCAAATCCTT
>JAILFE010000334.1 GCA_024697725.1 Oscillospiraceae bacterium | reverse complement strand
TAATCAGGTAGTGCGCTGCAAATCTTTGATTTGCAGCAGCAGAGGCGGCTGTAAGCAGCCGCTTCTGCCAATAACCGCCCGTAGGGCGGTTATTGAGCACGCACTATATATCCATATAAATGACAGAAGCGGCTGCTTTCCTATGAAAGCAGCCGCTATTTGCATTTATATTATGCCGTAAGAATGATACTTATTTTTTGAGTCCGATCGCCTTTTTAGCGAATGCAGCGATATTTGCGGAGGTGAGTCCGAATTCTTCAAGAAGATCAACTGCAGGACCGCTGTGTCCGAATACATCATTGATACCGAGCTTGAGTACGGGAACAGGGCATTCCTCTGTTACTGTCTCTGCAACTGCAGAACCGAGACCGCCGATAACGGTAGCTTCCTCGGCAGTAACGATAGCGCCTGTCTCCTTGGCAGCCTTTATGATAAGCTCCCTGTCAAGCGGCTTGATGGTATGGATATTTATAACTCTTGCGTTTATGCCCTCTGCCTTGAGTGCATCGGCTGCTTCTACAGCCTTGTATACCATAAGACCTGTTGCAACGATCGTAACATCATTGCCGTCACGGAGCGTAACGCCCTTGCCAAGCTCAAACTTATAATCGGGAACATCGTTTATCACGGGAACAGCAAGTCTGCCGAATCTGAGATAGCAGGGACCGTCAAATTCAAGAGCGGCTCTTACTGCTGCCTTTGCTTCGATATCATCACTGGGAGAGATTATTGTCATACCGGGGATAGTGCGCATAAGTGCGATATCCTCGTTGCACTGATGTGTTGCGCCGTCCTCACCAACGGAGATACCTGCGTGAGTTGCACCGATATTTACATTGAGATGAGGATATCCTATAGCATTGCGGACGATCTCAAAAGCACGTCCCGCAGCAAACATAGCGAACGAGCTTGCAAATACCTTTCTGCCTGTTGTGGCGATACCTGCCGCAACACCCATCATATTTGCCTCTGCGATACCGCAGTCAAAGAATCTGTCAGGAGCAGCCTTCTTGAAGGTGCCTGTCTTGGTAGCTGCTGCAAGGTCTGCATCGAGCACGACCATATCGGGATATTCGGCACTCAGCTCGGCAAGAGCCTCACCATAGCTCTCTCTTGTAGCCTTTTTTATAACATCTGCCATAAAATATATACTCCCCTTTCGGAATCATTCAGCATTCAAGCTGTCATAGGTCTTCTGAAGCTCTGCCATAGCAGACTTGTATTCTTCTTCGTTGGGTGCCTTGCCGTGCCAGCCTACCTGATTTTCCATAAACGAAACGCCCTTGCCCTTTACGCTCTTCTGAATTATAGCCACGGGCTTACCGCTGATCTTTTCAGCTTCATCGAAAGCACGTTCGAGAGCGTCGAAATCGTGAGCATCAACTGTGATAACGTACCAGCCGAAGGACTCGAACTTCTTGTCGATAGGCATAGGCGACATTACATCAGTGATCTTGCCGTCGATCTGAAGACCGTTGTTGTCAACGACAGCAACAAGATTGTCAAGCTTGTAGTGAGCGGCAAACATAGCTGCCTCCCATACCTGACCCTCTTCGATCTCACCGTCGCCGAGAACACAGTATACCTTATAGCTGCTGCTTGAGATCTTGCCGGAAAGTGCGATGCCGCAGGCAGCGGAAATGCCCTGACCGAGCGATCCGGACGACATATCTACGCCGGGGATATGCTTCATATCGGGATGACCCTGAAGCATAGCGCCGATATGACGGAGCTTTTTGAGTTCCTCGGGATCAAAGAACCCGCGCTGTGCGAGTACCGAATAAAGAGCGGGAGCGCAGTGTCCCTTTGAAAGGACGAGTCTGTCTCTGTCTTCCATCTTGGGATTCTTGGGATCAACGTGCATTCTTGCAAAATAGAGATAGGTAAGAATGTCGCAGATCGAAAGTGAGCCGCCGGGATGACCGGACTTTGCGTTATAAACTCCTTCGATAACGCCCATTCTCACTTTGCACGCCTTTTTTTCAAGGTCTTTTCTCAAGGTTTCATCCATAGAATTTTTACCTCCTGAAGATTTATTTTATTTTTTTCAGAACATCATTAAAATAATCGGGCAGCTCGCTGACAAATTCAAGATATTCACCCGTTATCGGATGGATAAATCCAATCTTTCCTGCGTGAAGACACTGCCCCTGCAAACCGCCGAACGGTTTGCCGTATACATCATCGCCAAGCACAGGATGACCGATATATGCCATATGGACACGTATCTGATGAGTCCTCCCCGTTTCAAGACGAAGCTTCAGATATGAGTATTTTTCATACTGCTCGATAACGCTGTAATGCGTCACGGCATTGCGGGAATTCTTATCTGTGACACACATCTTTTTCCTGTCGTTCATGCTCCTGCCGATCGGTGCATCCACTGTTCCCTCGGTATCCCTGAATCTGCCGCAGACAACAGCCCTGTATTCCCTTGTAAAGCTGTGAGCCTTTATCTGTGCGGCAAGTCCTGTATGTGCCGCATCTGTCTTTGCCACGACAAGGAGCCCGCTGGTATTCTTGTCTATCCTGTGGACTATCCCCGGACGGATGACTCCGTTTATCGAGGAAAGCCTGCCGCTGCAATGATACAGCAGCGCATTGACAAGTGTTTTGCTGTAGTTGCCCGCCGCAGGATGGACGACCATTCCCTTGGGCTTGTTCACCACAAGCAGATCATCGTCCTCATATACGATATCCACCGGTATATTTTCGGGGAGAGCATCAAGCGGTTCAGGCTCCGGCATCACAGTTTCAATAACACAGCCCGCGCTTGCGGTGCTGCTTTTTTTTGCCTTCTTCCCGCAGACGGTGACACTCCCCTCTGCTATGAGCTTTGAAGCGGCGGAGCGCGTTATCCCGCATTTCTCCGAAACGAGCAGATCGAGCCTTTTCCCTTCATCGGCATCTTCTGCCGTGAATGTTAAGATCTCACTTTCTGCCATTTTTCCCCGACTCCCTGATCTCACACAAAAGATAATACAGAAGAAGTATTATAGCTCCGAAAACAACGCATATATCAGCAAAATTGAACACAAAGCTGAACGGCCAGAGTATGATATAATCGGTGACATAGCCGAGCCTTATCCTGTCGATAAGGTTCCCGATGCCGCCGCCCGCGATGAGCGCCATGCATATCATCACTGCCTTGCTGTCAGGCTTGAATTTTAGCACATAGAACACTATCGCGCCTATAAGCAGGAACGTGAATCCCGAAAGCATTATCGTTTGTCCTTCAAACGAGCTGAACGCAGCTCCGGTATTATGGAAAAGCGAGAATTTCAGTATATCCTTCCCGCCGAGCGAGATCAGCTTTACGGAAGACCCCAGAGTGAGATTATCCGCAGCAAAATATTTTGTGAGCTGATCCACACCCGCCAGCAATGCTGTCAGAACAAAGAAAAGTATCATCATTGCATAAACCTGCGGGTGTTTCCCGCACATTCTCCATATCTATTTGAATGCCGTCAATATAAGCGCATCACTTTCCGAACGAAATCCTGCGCACCTGATCCGCACATCTTGCGCAGAGTGTCGGATGCTCCGCATCAGCTCCTACTGTGTCGGAATACATCCAGCATCTTTCACACTTGCCGCCGGATGCCTTTTCCACGCTGAACGAAAGCTTACCGTCAAAGCTCTCGCACTTGAATTCACCGCTGTCGTTCTCGGCAGTATCAACAGCCGAAACGATGAATACTGCGGGGAGCTCGTTCTTTACGGCGCACAGCCTGTCAAAGAGTGCCTTGTCCGGAGTATGGAGCGTTATTGCCGCTTCGAGCGATGCTCCGATGAACTTGTCGGCACGCTTTGCTTCAAGAGCCTTTGTTACCTCCGAACGAAGCGCACAGATCATATCCCATTTCTCGGTAAATTCCTTTGTAACAGGTATATCGAGCTTTTCGGGAAGCACATTCATGAATATGCTTTCCTTGTCATCATCCGCCCTGTGAGGCATGAAGCTCCATATCTCCTCGGATGTGAATGTCAGCACGGGAGCGATGAGCCTTGCGACCGCAGAAAGTATCGTATACATAGCGGTCTGTGCAGCGCGTCTTTCCTCTGAATCCTCAGCGCAGCAATAGAGTCTGTCCTTGATTATATCAAGATAGAAATTGGACATATCCGTTACACAGAAATTGTGTATAGCTGCAACAGCGGCATGGAAATCAAACGCATCATAGCCTGCCTTCACCCTGTCGATAAGTCCGTTGAGCCTGATGAGAGCCCACTTGTCGATCTCGGTGAGCTTATCTGCAGGGACGCTGTCCCTGTCGGGATCAAATCCATTGCCGTTGCCGAGATTGCCAAGAATGAACCTTGCGGTATTCCTTATCTTCTTATACATATCGGAGAGCTGCTTGAGTATCTCCTTGGAAAGTCTGATATCGGAATGATAATCGGACGATGCCGCCCAGAGTCTGAGGATATCTGCGCCGTTCACATCTGTTATCTCGGCGGGGTCGATACCGTTTCCGAGCGACTTGTGCATTGTCATGCCCTTGCCGTCAACTACCCATCCGTGCGTGCATACAGCCTTGTAGGGAGCAATTCCTCTCCAGGCAACGGAAGTGAGCAGCGAGGACTGGAACCAGCCTCTGTACTGGTCGGCGCCTTCGAGATAAAGATCGGCGGGGACTTCATAGCCTCTGTTCTTCAGAACGGCGGTATGTGTAACTCCGCTGTCGAACCATACGTCCATGATATCCTTTTCCTTCGTGAATTCGGTGCCGCCGCATTCACACCGGAAGCCTTCGGGAAGGAATTCTGCGGGCTCTCTTGTATACCATGCATCGGAGCCTTCTTTTCCGAAGAGAGAAGCGATAGCCTCGATGCTCTCGTCATTTACAACAGGCTTTCCGCATTTCTTGCAGTAGAGTATCGGGATAGGAACGCCCCATGTCCTCTGACGGGATATACACCAGTCGGAACGGTCGCGCACCATGTTCTTTATGCGCTCCTCGCCCCATGAGGGTATCCATTCAACGCTTTCGATAGCCTTTATCGCATCATCCTTGAAGTCATTTACCGAGCAGAACCACTGTTCGGTCGCACGGAATATTATCGGGTTCTTGCATCTCCAGCAGTGGGGGTACTGGTGGACGATATTCTCGGTGGCAAGGAGCGCACCGCAGCTTTCGAGATCGGCGCCTATCACCTTATTGGCGTCACTCGTTGTAAGTCCCTCGTATTTTCCTGCTTCCTTGGTCATCCTGCCGTTGCCGTCTACCGAAACGACGATACCCACCTCGGGATATTTCTTGCAGACCTCAAAGTCCTCCACACCGAATCCGGGAGCTGTATGAACGCAGCCTGTACCGCTGTCGAGAGTTACATGATCGCCTACGATAACGAGCGATTCCCTGTCAAAGAGCGGATGCTGGGCTGTGAGGTATTCAAGCTCTGAGCCCTTGAAGCTGCCTTCCTTGGTATAATTCTCTATACCCGCAGACTTCATGACACCGTCGGCAAGCTCTGCTGCCATGATATAATTTTCACCGTTTGCGCTCACTACCGTATATTCATACTCGGGACCGAGGCATATTGCAAGGTTTCCGGGGATAGTCCATGTCGTCGTGGTCCATATAACGAAATATGTCCTGGAAAGATCAAGACCCATTGCCGAGAATCTGCCCTTATCGTCCTTCACGCGAAATTTCACGAATATGGATGTACAGGGGTCGTCGGAATACTCTATCTCTGCCTCAGCGAGCGCTGTCTGACAGCTCGGGCACCAGTATACGGGCTTCATTCCCTTATAGATATAGCCCTTATTTGCCATTTTTCCGAATATGCGTATCTGCTGTGCTTCAAATTCGGGCTTCAGTGTGAGATAAGGGTCATCGAAATCGCCCCATACTCCGAGACGCTTGAACTGTTTTCTTTGGTTATCCACGTATGAAAGTGCGAATTCACGGCAGTGCTTGCGAAGCTCCAGAGGAGGTATCGCACCGTTCTCAACGCCGATCTTCTTCATAGCCTTCAGCTCGATAGGCAGACCGTGAGTATCCCAGCCGGGGATATACGGCGAACAGAAGCCATTCATATTCTTATACTTTACTATAATATCCTTCAGCACCTTGTTGAGCGCCGTACCCATATGGATATCTCCGTTGGCATACGGAGGACCGTCATGAAGAACATAGAGCGGCTTGCCCTGATTCTTCTCTATCATGCGGTAGTAGGTTCTCTTCTCGTCCCAGTCATTTATCATACCGGGCTCCTTCTGCGGAAGATTCCCCCTCATCGGAAATTCGGTCTTCGGCAGATTTATCGTATCATTGTAATTCTGCGGCATTTCAAAAGCTCTCCTTAAAACAAAATAGACCTTCATTCATAACAGAAAGTCCTGCGCAGACCTGTCTGAAAGACAGATCCCGGGACTTTCCGTTTATACTTCAAACGGCAAATGAACAGACTCTGCTCAGTCCGTGATAACATCCTCACGGGGATCATCGGCAGAAAAAGTATTGTCGTCAGTGATTATGGGAGCAGCATCTCCCTGATAATCCGATGCTTCATATCCGTCATCCGTATCATTTTCATCTTCATCAAGCTCTGGGATATCGTTGATAAGATTCAGATGCTCCTTATACATATTAAGAAGGCCCGTGCGGAATTCATCGACCTCTTTTTTGAGCTTGGCATAGCCGGCTTCCTCTCTTTTGAGGCGTATGCCTGCCGAACCGATAATCTCATCGCTCTTTACATTTGCCTCAGCGATGATCTGCTCCGCTCTCGACTGAGCCTCCTGTGTGATCTCTCTCGCCTGCTTCTGAGCTATGATAAGTGAATCCTTGATAGCGTCCTCATCTATCTTGTATTTCTTGACAGCTTCAACAAGAACGCCCATCTTCTGATCTGCTTCTTCCTTTTCTCTGATAAGCTGCTTGAACGATTCGGCGATCTCTCTGAGAAAATCGTCTACCTCCTCCGGTTTATAACCGGGTCTTGCCTGTTCAAACCTCTTATTGTCGATATCCCTTACGGTTATCATGTACACTCCTCATTTCTTCTAATTTTGCAAGTATATTTTTATGCAGATATCCCGCAGTGCGGGATAAAATTCCATACACATCCAAAACACCGGCGTATGAAGCAGTCACCTGTATTTTCTCAGTGTGATATATATCCTGTTTTTCTTTGTTGTGCCGCCTATACCGTCAAAGATATATTTTCCCTTGCCGCGCACAGAAAATATATCTCCGTCCTTAAGCCGCACATCCGGAGAGCAGACCTGGCAGTAATTCACCTCTGCGCCCTCTCCCTTTATAAGTGCCGCCGCCTTTTCACGCGACAGACCGGACACTGCCGATACTATGCAGTCAAGCCTTGGTGAGCTGACGACCGTCTTTATTTCTTCAAAGCTGTCAGCGGAAGATATATCAGCACTGTCGCTCACAGAGGATGTAACTCCTATCCGTGCGACACGTCCGATATCCTCGGCATCCCTTACCGCACTTTCGCAGACGAATACAACTGTCCTTCCCTCTGAGACTATGATATCACCGACTGTTGCGCGTGTTATCCCCCGTGACATGAGCGTCCCAAGGAACTGCGAATGAGTGGGCTTATCCTGCTTTCTGTATGTATACGTCACTGCCTTCATCGGGAAATCGCTGTTTTCGGGCTCGGAATATTCATCCGGATATACGCACAGCATGACCCTGTGTGCTCCCTCATATCCTCCGAAAAAACGGAAAAGAGCTGTTCTCCCGGCAGAGAGCATACTTTCTGCAAGCATAGCCTGTCTTTCATCGAGGAACTGCGAAAATCTCTGTCGGTTTGTACAGGACGAATCCTCAGCCATATCAGATATATGTGAAAGGAGTATCGCCTCTTCATCGCTCACTGCAGTGCTTATTCCCGGAAATTTCCTCATAGGCTGTATATCAGAATACTACCCCGTTATTTTCCAGCTCCGCCGCAAGATCCTCGCCGACAAAGTTGACATTATAGGGAAAGATAATGAATGTATTGTTGGCAACGGGCTTTATATTGCCGCCGCTAGCATAGGCAACGCCGCCGACGAAATCGATAATCCTTCTTGTGACCTCCGGGCTCGCAGCCTCAAGGTTCAGCACGACTGTCTTGTTTTCCTTGAGATGATCGGCGATCTGACGTGTATCGGAAAAGACCTCCGGTCTTACCAGAACGACCTGAAGACGCGCGGTCGCACTTATATCGAACTGTCTGTTGCTCTTCAGACGCTCCTCACGGCTCGAATATCCGCTCATGTTCGGCTGACGGGCTTCGTTTTCGCCGGACTGTACAGGATCATCAAACTCATCTGGATCATCGTTTCCTCCAATGACGAAATTCTTGAAGGTCTCAATAAAATTGCCCATAATTTTCTTCCTCTCACACTTATTTATCTGATCCCGGAGAGCCACAGTCAACGATATCGGAAATTGCACTTTCAATGTCGTTTACTGTATATACCACCGGAAGCTGTTTCTATAATCGATTGCTTTTATATTTTATATTCTCTTGCACCGAATATCCCGGAGCCCACGCGGATGATCGTCGAACCGAAGCGCACCGCGAGTCTGTAATCCGCAGACATCCCCATTGAAAGCGTATCAAAGGCGGGATATACCGATCTGTTATCACAGAACAGACGCTGCATCCTCTCAAAATTCTTTTCCGATGTACCGGGAGGCGGGATAGTCATAAGTCCTCGGACACGTATGCCGCCAAGTTCGGAAAGTCCGGCGAGCAGCTCCGGGAGCTCCTCCTCTGAAATGCCATGCTTTGTTGCTTCTTCTCCGATATTGACCTCGACAAGGACATCCTGAACGATGCCTCTTGCTTTTGCAAGCCGGTCTATCTCATTTCCGAGCCGCAGGCTGTCCACCGAATGTATCATCGAAACATCACCGACGATATATTTCGCCTTATTGAGCTGAAGACCGCCGATAAAATGTACCTCGGCTCCTTTAAGATAGCTGTCCTTCTTGCCGAGATATTCCTGTACGCGGTTCTCTCCGAGCAGATCGATGCCGCAGCGGATCGCACTGTTCACCACATCCGGCTCAACGGTCTTTGTCACTGCCATAAGTCTCACTGTATCATCGGGGGAACGGTATTTTGCCTTTTCCTCCCCGACCTCATCAAGAATACGGGCAATATTGTCCGCGACGGCTTTGTATCTTTCCTCGTCCGTCATAGTACATATCCCCTCTTGTATTTTTTAGCTATTCGAGCCTCTCCGCGGGATCTTCATCGCTTTCCGGTCCTTCCTCCGAGGTCTCCTCCGGCTCGTCCTCATCCTCGTCCTTGTCCCCGTCTTCTTCATCGGTATCGGTCTCATCCGACGGATCTTCATCCTCCTGCTTTGCGGCGGAGGTATAAACAGGGATATTTTCCTCGACAGCAGCCGTTGTGACCGTCTCCTGCGCTTCAAGCCCTTCAAGATACTTGTTAGTATCGACGCCCGAGAGCACGATCTCGTCATATATGCTCAGATAGGACGGATCAGCAGTGATTCCTGAAAGCAGATATTCGTCACATTCAAATATAACATTTATCTTCTTGAACATGATGCGCTGTCCGAGAACGATATATACGCCCTTGTCATTGTCGCCGTTGAAGCGAAGAGCGTTTCTCGGAACGCGGATGCCCTCATAATCGTGAAGTATCATATCAACGTGCTCGACCCTGTGTCTTACAAGGTCAAAGGTGAGCTGCTCACAGCCTATCTGCACGATGCTTTTTTCGGGATCCTTGGTATCGGTGATAAGCTCTATCTTTGCCGTCACGGTATCAGATGTCGATGCGAATCTGAGCTTGACCGTATCCCCTGCGGTGTAGACTGCATCGGAATTATCGATGATACCGACCATTTTCCAGTCATACCCGTTGATGAGCTTTCCGATATCGTTCCTGCCTGAACCCTTTCCACCTGTCTTTTCGGTATGGATTATGCTCTCGATCCTGTCAAGATCGAGCTCTGATATATTGCTTGTATTCAGTTCATCCTCATACCCGTCCGTATAGCTGACAAAATAGCCTGTGCTGTCAACTGTCACCTCATGCACGGGAGAATGCTGCCTGCCCTTTAATATATTGAGCTGCTCATAGAGCATATCGAGCCGCTGATCGTAGTCCTTTTCCTCGCCTATGACTATGCGGTAGATGCTCATAAGCGAAAGAAAATCATCTCTTTCCTTTGAAATATCGGAAATATCCTTCTTTGCAAGTCTTGTAGCGATATTCTGATATTTTTCGTCAATAAGGGATGACATGAATTCCGGCTGAGCGGTCTCGGTAGTACCGGGGCTCTGTGCCTTTTCAAGCAGAGCGATCTCGGACTCAAGGCGTTCTATGCGCGTATTCACTTCGATATCATCGTCAGAGCCGTATATGCTCGCCACAACGGAATTATTCGCGACCTTGCTGCCGTCAGGCACCATATAGCTCACAGCGCCTGTCCCGCTGTACTTTATCGGTCTTTCATCGCAGATAAAGATACCGTAGAAGGTCTCCTTCGTCGCCGACGAATATGACAGCGCAGTTTCGGTCTCATATTTATTCTTGACGTTCAGATAAAGCTGACTGCCGACAGTAAAGATCACAAAAAAAGAAATAAGTACCGTAATGACCCTTACGAAAACACTGTTCAATGCCGTTCCTCCAAATCAAAGTCCGGGACCCGGCGCTTGGCTGTCCGGATAAGCATCCGGAAATAAACAAAGCTGTGCCGTTTTTCATGCCTGTATCCAGGCGTGCGGTCATTTGTCCTCTCTGTTCTCGGAATCAAGTATCGAAACAGGTCTTGCAGGGATTATCGTGGAAATAGCGTGCTTATATACAAGCTCCTGCTTTCCGTCGCTGTCAACTATGACTGTATATTCATCAAAACCCCTTACCATACCCTTGAACTGGAAGCCGTTGGTAAGTATCATCGTAATGGGTATCTTGTCTTTTCTTGCCTGATTCAGAAAAACATCCTGAAGATTTATTGATTTGTTCATATTCTGCCTCTCTTCCGGTTTTTACTCTGCCCTCTGCCGCCCTAAGCGTACAGAACGCAGGCCCCGGCTGCGTTATCAGCCTACGGTGACTTCATATAAGGCACGGCATCAGACCCCACCCTACAATCATTTCTTATTATAGCACATTATTTCTGATTTGGCTACAATATTTAAGCACTTCTCAATAATTTTATCAAAATGTTCATTTTTTGTTTGATTTATCCACGAAATTCGTGCATCTCGACGAAACCATGTGAGCTGACGCTTTGCATAATGCCTGCTTACGAGCTTTATTTTTTCAAGGCATTCGTCAAGGCTGCATTGTCCTTCAAAATACGGTATCAGCTCCTTGAAGCCTATCGCCTGTGCGGAGGTGCCGATATTTCCCGAAAGATAGACCTTCCGTGCCTCCTCAACGATACCGTTTTCCGCCATGATGTCAACGCGCCTGTTCACGCGGTCATAGAGATCGGCTCTGTCCTCGAATGTGAGCCCTATCATGCAGACCTCATACGGAGAGCTTTTCATGCGGCTGCGCTCCATATTTTCCCTGAATGTGCGTCCCGTTATCTCATACATCTCCAGCGCGCGGACTACTCTCACGACATTATTTTCATGCAGCCTTTCCGCTGCCTCGGGATCGCGCTCTTTCAGCATACTCATCATAAACGCCGCTCCCTTTTCGGCAGCCAGCTCTTCAAGATGCTTTCTGACGCTCCCATCCGAAACGGTCCCGTCAAAACTGATATTGTCGATAAAGGAATCTATATACAGCCCGGTGCCGCCCACTACAACAGGCAGCTTTCCGCGGGATATTATCTCCCGTGCGGTCTTTCCCGCCAGACGGGTATATTCCGCTACAGAGAACTCTCTCCCGGGGTCGAATATCCTTATAAGATGATGAGGCACACCGCACATCTCCTCTTCGGTCGGAGCTGCGGATAATATCTCAAGCCCGCGGTAGATCTGCATCGAATCGGCAGAGATGACCTCTCCCGAAAGCCTTGCGGCAAGCTCGGCACCTACCTTTGTCTTGCCCGATGCGGTGGGACCGCATACAACGAGCAGCGGGAGCTTCCCGCCGCAAAACCATTCCACAAATAATTCACCCTCGGATATATTTTTGTACTTTACGCAGTTCAGACTATCCTCCTGAACTGCTTTTCGAGCTCCCGCTTTTTCAGTGTGAACATCACAGGTCTGCCGTGAGGACAATAGCGTATCCTTTCATCGTTCATGACCCTGTCGAGTATCACCGAAAGCTCTTCGGGAGTATTCTTGTCATTCGCCCTGACAGATGCCTTGCAGGCTATGCTGTGGAGCATATCATCGAGCACATCGGGCATCGGATCATGGCTGATATTCTCAAGCCTTTCGATAAGCTCACATACGATATCGGTAGCATCGCAGGAATCAAGCACCGACGGTATCCCGCATATCTTAATCTCAGGCGGTTCGAGCGGTTCGAGCGCAAAGCCCAGCTCCCGTATTTTTCCGATGTTTTCCCTTACGGCATCATAGCGGCTGTATTCCGTCCTGATTATCTGCGGCTCGATGAGCATCTGACAGTCAAGGCTCACCTCTCCCGAACGCATACGTTCAAAGTTTATGCGCTCGTGCGCCGCGTGCTTGTCCACAAATATGATATTTTCGTCCGTCTGTGCGATTATATAAGTCCCGAACGCCTCGCCGATAAAGCGGTACTGCTCGGGTACCGGCTTTTCCTCAGGCTTTTCCGCAGGCTTATCGTCCGATCTCTGAACGAACGAAGAATCATCTATATACCTGAATTCATGCTTTACAGTTTCCGGGACGAGCTGCTCTATCGGCAGTCCCTCCTCGGGTATCTCATCCGGAAGCTCTGTCTCTGCCGCTTTCTCCCTGACAGGCGGCGCAGGTGTTTCAGCTATATGCTGCACGGGATGAGACACAGCCGAAGAGGACTGATACGCAGAGGCTGATGTCTTTGCGGCATATGTGCTTTTTGCGGGCTGACCGCTCCCTGTCATGCGTCTGTATTCCTCAGCTGTCACTCTCTGCGGAGCATTGCTCTGAGAAGCATTGCTCTTTGATGCAAAAAGCTGCGAAGATCCGATATGCCCGGTATTCACGGGAACGTCATTCATTTGCGGCTGTTCATAGGATATACCGTCATAATAATACGGACGGCGGTAATCCTGCTTATGCTCGGGAATGACCATTTCCTCCGGCTTTGAATCGGCAAGCAGCGCATTCTTTACCGAAAAGTATATCGTTTCATATACCGCACGCTCCGATGTGAAGCGCACCTCTGTCTTCTGCGGATGGACATTCACATCCAGATCGGCTGGCGGCATAGTTATGCACAGCACGCAGGCAGGGAATTTTCCTTCCATTATGCTGTTCTTGTATGCCTCCTCCACCGCTCTCATGCAGGTGAGCGACTGGACATATCTGCCGTTGACGAAGAAATTCTGGAGCTTTCTGTTTTTGGCTCCGAGCAGCGGTCTGACGGTATATCCGGTGATCTTTATATTGTTCATGGAATAATCCACAGGTATCAGCGACGCCGCGAACTGCCGCCCGAATACGGAATATACAGCCGAAAAGAGCTTGTTGTCTCCCGGCGTGAAGAGCACCTGCTTGTTGTCGCGTATCAGCTTGACCGATATCTCGGGATGTGATACCGCGAGCTTTTCGGCGATACGGGCGATATCGTTCCCTTCCGAAACATCCTTTTTCAGGAATTTGAGCCTTGCGGGGACATTATAGAATATATCTCTCACCACTATGGTAGTGCCGTCGGGACAGCCGCAGCTCTCGTTGAGCTTTTCCTCGGTGCCTTCTATCACATAATGAGTGCCGTATCCGGCATCACGCACCTTGGTAAGCATATCCACCTTTGCGACAGCCGCGACCGAAGCGAGAGCCTCCCCGCGGAATCCGAGCGTATGTATATCCGTGAGATCGGCACGGGTCGATATCTTCCCCGTTGCATGGCGGAGAAATGCCGTGTGCACGTCCTCGGGATATATCCCGCTGCCGTTGTCGGTGACACGCATATAGCTTATGCCGCCGCGCTTAATCTCTATCGTTACCGCAGTCGCACCGCTGTCTATGGAATTTTCGGCAAGCTCCTTTATTATGGAGCTCGGACGCTCTATGACCTCACCCGCAGCGATAAGCTCATACAGCTCTTTGTCGAGAAGTTTTACTCTTGCCATTGGCGCTTTTGTTCACCCGCTCCCAAACAAAACAAATTTACACTGATACGAATATCCTTATCCCGTTCTGAGCTTATCTGCAAGCTCCTTGAGAAATTCCTTTGCCTCCTCGGGAGAAAGCTCATCGGGATTGGTCTTGCGCAGTCTGCTCAGTATATCATTTTCCGTGAGCTGACCAAAGGAAAGCTGTCCGTCGGGCATATCACCGTTCAGGCTTATCCTTGCGTGTCCCTCCGATCCGGCATTTTCCAGTATCTCCCTTGCTCTTGAAAGCACTTTCGGCGGAAGTCCCGCGAGCTTTGCGACCTCTATGCCGTAGCTGTCGTCTACTCCGCCCTCAACTATCTTGCGAAGGAATTTTATATCGTCGCCGTGCTTGCATACGGCTATGCTGTAGTTCCTGACACCGTCCACCCTGCCTTCAAGATCTGTCAGCTCATGGTAATGTGTGGCAAAGAGCGTCTTGCAGCCGAGACGGCGGTTCCCTGCGATATATTCGGCTACCGAAGCGGCTATGCTCACACCGTCGATAGTGGATGTGCCGCGTCCGACCTCATCGAGTATCACAAGGCTGTTCTTTGTGGCGTGTTTGATTATATCGGCGACCTCGCTCATCTCTACCATGAACGTGGACTGCCCCGCAGTAAGATCGTCCGATGCGCCTATACGTGTGAATATCTTGTCAACAATGGATATCTCCGCGCTCGATGCGGGCACGAAGCACCCGAGCTGCGCCATGAGCACGATAAGCGCTGTCTGGCGCATATAAGTCGATTTTCCGGACATATTCGGTCCCGTGATTATATACATACGGTTCGCACCGCAGTCAAGGTATACGTCATTCGGGACATAGGGCTCGTCCGTCATCATCAGCTCGACAACGGGATGCCTTCCGTCCTTTATGCTGATAACGCCGTCCGCGCGTATCTCCGGGCGGACATAGCCGTTCTTTACAGAGGTCTCGGCAAAGCTGCACAGCACATCTACCGCCGCGACAGCCGATGCAGACGACTGGACACGGGAGAGCTGGGATGCGGCAAAATCACGCACCTCATTGAATATATCACTTTCGAGGGCGAGCACCCTTTCATTCGCTCCTGCGATCTCATACTCCGCCTTCTTGAGTTCCTCGGTAATAAACCGTTCGCAGTTTGCAAGCGTCTGTTTCCTGATATAATTATCGGGAACGAGATCATAATATGATTTTGTGACCTCGATATAATATCCGAAAACACGGTTATAGCCTATTTTCAGGTTCTTTATCCCGGTGCGTTCGCGTTCGTTCTTTTCGATATCCTCTACAATGCTCTTGCCGCCGCCGATGATCTCACGCAGCCTGTCGAGCTCACTGTTGAAGCCCTTTTTGATATATCCGCCGTCCTTGAGCTGAACGGGCGGGTCATCCTCTATTGAATTGCCGATGAGCGCTGCAAGCTCGCTAAGGGTATCTATCTTTTCGTTCAGTCTCACGAGCAGCGCAGCGGAGAACGTGCCGAGCAGCGCCTTTATCGCGGGCAGCTTCCGCGCAGTAAGTTCAAGCGCCTTCAGATCGCGGGGATTAGCGGTCTTGTACATGACCTTGGTCATAAGACGTTCGATATCGTATATCCCCGAAAGTGCATCGCACAGCTCGCAGCGGGCTACATTCTCAGCGCAGAGCTGTTCCACTGCCGCAAGTCTCTCGGTTATGCGGACAGGGCTCACGAGCGGCTGTTCTATGCAGCTTTTGAGCATACGCTTGCCCATAGAGGTGCGCGTATGATCGAGCACCCACAGAAGACTGCCCTTTTTCTCCTTATTGCGCATCGTTTCAAGAAGCTCAAGGTTGCGCCTTGCAGTCAGCCCGAGCTCCATATAACGGCTCCCGTTCACGCGGGTGACTGCCGTAAAACGCCCTATCAGTGCCTTCTGGGTGCCTGCTATATAATTGAAGAGACCGCACAGGCAGCGCAGAGCCGCTGTTTCGCTCCTGTCGATCCCGAGATCGCTCAGGTCATCCGCGGAGAACTGCTTCAGAAGTATCTCCATGTTACGGTCTTCGTCAAAGCATTCGTCGTCAAGAAGGCGCACGGATACATTCATCATGCGTTCATTGATGAATCTCCCGAGCTCCCCAAAATCAAGGAACCTGTCGTTGAATACTATCTCGGCGGGGGTATATCTTGTGATCTCGTTTTTCAGCTTTTCCTGTATATCCCCGCCGTCACAGCCGACAAGATACACCTCTCCCGTGGAGATATCGGAAAAGCAGGCAGCACAGCCGTCATCGCCGACATATACTGAAGCAAGATAGTTGTTGCTGTCGTCATTCAGCATACTGCTGTCGGTGAGAGTACCCGGAGTCACGACCTTTATAACGTCGCGCTTTACAAGGCCCTTTGCGTTCTTGGGATCCTCGGTCTGTTCGCATATGGCTACGCAGAAACCGAGATCTATCAGCTTTTTTATATATGTATCCGCCGAATGGAACGGTATGCCGCACATAGGCGCACGTTCCTCCTGACCGCAGTCCTTGCCTGTCAGAGTGAGGGAGAGCGCTCTTGATACCCTTATGGCATCGTCATAAAACATCTCATAGAAATCGCCGATCCTGAAAAACAGTACGTGCTCCGGATAATTCTCCTTGGTGGAAAGGTACTGTTTCATCATCGGCGAGAGCTTATCGTAATCGAGCTTCATCAGCCGCAGCCTCCGCAGCCCTCACAGCTGCCGCCGCATGAAGAAAGATTGAACACGGGGCAGGTCATCGGATCCTCGCCGTTGGCGCTGTATGTTATAACGGCGTTGATCTGCGAGAGCATCGCATCCATAGCATTCTTTGCCTTTGTATATTCCGCCATGTTCTCATTTGCCATGATACGGCCGTAAAGTTCCTTGATATCCCTGTCAAATTCTACTATCTTCTCGCTCGACTTGTCAGACTTGGACATCTCGGCATTGAGCCCGAGGCGCAGTTCATTGAACTCGCTTATCATCTTCTGGAGCGCTTCATCGGCATCATTTGCCGCCTTTGCCTTGTTGAACGCAGTATAGCGTTCATCCGCCTGTATCATCATACCGAGTTCTCTTGCTTTTTCGATTATTGTCATGACCTTTTCTCCTTTCGGGTGCTGTTCATACTATTTCACCGTCTACTGCCCAGTTATGGGCGGCGGTAATCTTCACGTCACGGAACTGTCCTATATTATCGGTGCTGCCCTTTGCCTCGACTATGACGGATTCATCGCTTTTTCCGCCGATATATCCGTCGCGTCTGCTCTCATTTTCAAATAGTACCCTCATAGTCCTGCCGACAAAGCGCTTGTAATGCTCTGTCGATATCTCGCGCTGAAGTTCCAGCATCCGTCTGAAACGCACGCTCTTCTCCTCGTCGGTTATACTGTCCTCCATCATGGCGGCTCTTGTCCCGACGCGCTTGGAATATATGAAGGAATAGATATTATCGAATCTTACCTGTTTCAATATATCGAGCGTCGCCTCGAAATCCTCTTCGCTCTCATTAGGAAAGCCCACGATGATATCCGTAGTTATCGAAAAATCGGGGTCTTTGTCCCTGACATACCTCACGAGCTTCATGAAATCATCGGAGGTATAGCCCCTGTTCATGGCTCTGAGTATCCTGTCGCTTCCGGACTGGAGCGGGAGATGTATCGTATTGCAAATCTTTCTGCATCCAAGTATAGTATCCATAAGCTCGGGCGTTGCATCGCGCGGATGCGGCGACATGAAGCGCACTCTGAAATCGCCGTCGATATCGTTTATCCTGCGCAAAAGCTCCGGGAACGATATCTCCGCCTTGTAGGAATCGACATTCTGCCCGAGCAGCATTATCTCACGGCAGCCGTCCCCGACCAGTCCCCTTATCTCGGAGATTATCTTCTCAGGCTCCCTGCTGTGCTCCCTGCCGCGCACATACGGCACTATGCAGTATGTGCAGAACTTGTTGCAGCCGAACATTATCGGAACGTCCGCCTTGTAGGAGCATCCTCTCACCACAGGGACATCCTCGCAGAAATCTGCGGGATATTCGTTCGTATCGGTAACGGTCTTTCTGCCGCACAGCACATCATAAAGCAGCTTCGGGAGCTCACGAAGTGCAAATGTACCGAAAACGAGCTCGACATAGCTGTAGGACTGCCTCAGCTTTTCAACAACGTGCTTTTCCTGCGCCATGCAGCCGCACAGCCCGATAATGAGACCGCTCTTCTGTTCCTTGAGATGCTTGAGTGCGCCTATATTACCGAATACTCTTGTTTCGGCATTCTCCCTGACCGCACAGGTATTCAGCAGTATGATATCCGCAGCGTTCTCGTCGGAAGTCAGACCGTAGCCCATGAGACTGAGCATCCCCGCGATCTTTTCACCGTCGCTGACGTTCTGACGGCAGCCGTAGCTGTGGATATATGCAAGCGGCGGAGAGATATACTGTGAAGTGATATCCCTGACAAGAGAAATATACTTTTCGTATTCGGGCATATGTATATCCTTTCCGAATATATAATTATTTCTACAGAATCATTAATATAACGATTATAACTTATGAAACATCTGCTGTCAAACCAAAAACGCAGGCTGCAATAACGTTATGTATGATCCCAGCCTGTTATCTCCGCTATTTTAGCGGTCAGCTCCTCACACATCCTGTCGTGCGACTTCTGTGAGGGATGGTAATCGACTGCCATGCCGTCGTTTTCCGCAGTATGTGTCGTGTATCTGAGATAATGGATATGCCTGTCCGTCTGTGAAAGCTCGCGGACGATATCCTCTATAACGGCGCAGAGCCCGTTTTCCATTATGCCGTATGAGCATATCATCTCGGCATCGGGGTTCTTTTTACGTATCAGCTTCATATAGTCAAGATAAAGCTCACGGAAACGAGCCTCGCGCTCGGGGATATGCTTTGTGAAGCTCTCGTCGTTAGTACCGAGATTTATAACGATGACCTGAGGCACAAATGAAGAAAAATCCCATTCATCGAACGGCTCGCGGTGCAGATCGTTGCAGAGCGCGGCATCGGCGCACGGATAGAGCACCGGAGAGAGCCAGTTGTCGAGCGGCTTTTCGGCATTCTCTTCCACCCACGAGGAATAGACCCCGATCCCGCTCCATGCGATAAGATTATACTCCGCGCCGAATCTGCGGGCTGTCTGTGAGGCGTATGCCGAGAGAGGGTTCTCCTGTTTTGTATTGAACACATCGACATCGAGCTTTCCCTCGATACCGTAGCCGCAGGTTATCGAGTCGCCGACAAATTCTATCCTTCTTCCGCTTTTCGGAGCGGGCGATACCTTATCGGTATCGGTGATGAATTCGACTATCCCCACCTTGCCGAAGGCACATTCCGACATCTTCATAAGTTCGATAGTTACGGTGCGTTCCTCGTCGGATGAATAAAGTTCATATACCCGGTCCTTTTCGGGAAGCTCAAAGCGCTTTGTGACCCTGCCGTCAACAAGCACGGCACAGCACGGCATGAATACATCACCGAGAGCGGGATCCGGCTTATAATCGGAGGTAAGACGTGCCCTGACCGATCTCCCCGTGAACACGAACGCCGCACCCGAACAGGAATAATCGATATAGCGTATACCGTCGATGACCAGAGTCCTTCCGTGGACCGTAACATATTTCTCATCACATTTAAAATTCATACAATATCCTCCCCGGCGATATTCCGTACAATTCTTTCGGGTCGCTCGGCTATAATATAACTACAGCCTGCTATATTATGACAATAACTGTAAATTATTTTTCATCTGCCGTAACTATTATATTATATAATTAAATCCGTCCGATGTCAAGTAGCCGTTTGGCAAATCTACGATTTCAGATACTCGAACCGCAAAAATAAGCCATATACTTGTTTATGTAAATAAAATGTATATAAATTATATATATTTGTATGTTTTTCTGTATACGATAATTTTTTCACGAGAAATTACTAAATATTTACAAAAACCCCTTGCAAAATCTTCCAAGATAGTATACAATAGTATTGTATGGTGCGGAAGAGGTTTTGCACCAATGCTATTTTAAAATTTTTAGGAGGAACTTTATCATGTCAGTAAAAGTTGCTATCAATGGTTTTGGCGGCATAGGCCGTGTCGCATTCCGCCAGATGTTCGGCGCAGAGGGTTATGATGTTGTTGCTATCAACGACCTCACAAAGCCTTCCATGCTTGCTAACCTTCTCAAGTACGACACCGCTCAGGGCGGCTACTGCGGAAAGATCGGCGAAAATCTTCACACTGTAACAGCTGATGATGAGGCCAACACTATCACAGTTGACGGCAAGACTCTCAAGATCTACGCTATAAAGGATGCTGCTGAGTGCCCTTGGGGCGAGCTCGGCGTTGACGTTGTTCTCGAGTGCACAGGCTTCTACTGCTCGAAGGACAAGTCCATGGCTCACATCAATGCAGGTGCTAAGAAGGTCGTTATCTCCGCTCCCGCAGGCAAGGATCTCAAGACAATCGTTTATTCCGTAAACGAGAATACACTCACAAAGGATGACCAGATCATCTCTGCTGCATCCTGCACAACAAACTGCCTCGCTCCTATGGCTGATACTCTTAACAAGTATGCTCCCATCCAGAGCGGTATCATGAGCACCATCCACGCTTACACAGGCGATCAGATGATCCTCGACGGTCCTCACAGAAAGGGCGACCTCAGAAGAGCAAGAGCAGGCGCTGCAAATATCGTTCCCAACTCCACAGGCGCTGCAAAGGCTATCGGCCTTGTTATCCCCGAGCTCAACGGCAAGCTCATCGGCTCCGCTCAGAGAGTTCCCGTTCCCACAGGCTCGACAACTATCCTCACAGCTGTTGTAAAGAAGGCTGACGTTACAGCAGAAGGCATCAACGCTGCTATGAAGGCTGCTGCATCCGAGTCCTTCGGCTACTGCGAAGATCCTATCGTATCCTCCGACGTTATCGGCATGAGATACGGCTCGCTCTTCGATGCTACACAGACAATGGTCAACCAGATCGCTGACGATCTCTATGAGGTTCAGGTAGTTTCGTGGTATGACAACGAGAACTCCTACACATCTCAGATGGTAAGAACTATCAAGTATTTCGCAGAGCTCAACTGATTTCACTTCATTATAATTAACTGACAAAATCGGACGGCCGGGATATTCCGGTCGTCCGATTTTTTTGCTGCCGATATCATCGGGACAAAGATATCCCCCATCTCAAACAGAGGATAGCCATAAAGAAGTTTTGCCCCCGAGCGTTGAAAAGCGCTCGGGGCATTATATTTACCCTCTTGTCATATATCCCGGGATACTATGGCATTACTTGTCTTTATCGGCATTCTTTCGATTTCCGCGAATCACCATTCCCCACAAACAAACCAATCCAATAACACTGATTCCCATCCACAAACCATTGCTTCGTAAAATACTATCTTCCGGCAATTTGGGAAATACGATATAACCCACCATAATACTCAACGAAAATATCAAAGTTCCTATAAATGTTACCGTACATTTACGCTTTACTACTAATTTCTTCTCGGTTTCTGCATAATCCGCAACCTTTTGCAGAGTTTCTTTTTCTTCTTTTTTCATGATCTCACTTTTCCTTTCACCGTCAACGATTTCTTTAATATCGACCTCATAGTAATCTGCCAATTCGACCAGAATACTCAGATCAGGCATGGTGCTGCCATTTTCCCAACGAGATACACTTCTGGAAGATACACCAAACTTTTCTGCCAGCTGTTCCTGTGTAAGTTCTTTTTCTTTGCGTAATTCTCTCAGGAAACCGCCGATCTTGTTCTGATCTATCATTTTGATTCCTCCTTTCGCTCTCCATTATATCCTGAATGGCATCGGAAGTCCACGTCACAAAGTGAGAAATGACGTTTTTTCCGCCGGACAATTATGTCTTGTCAGCATTTTAGCTATAAAAATCATAGATTATTCATCTTTGTTAGTAAAATATTACGATACGAATTGTCAACATAAATCCTGTAAAACAAACTGCGCTCATAAACAGATCGTGCGTAGGATGATAAATTCTGTTTATAGTAGTAATAATTATAGCACACTATTTTCGCTCTGTCAAATCATACGCAAAGAGACTTCCGACACTGAGTATCGGAAGTCTCTGCTCATACTTCTTTATCGCGCTCCGCCTGAAGGCGGGATTTCGCTGTTTTTACAGATGACAGTATATATTATCTGTCAGTTTCCTCTGTTTTCATCTCTGCTGTTGTTCTGATCCTTGTTTTCATTGTTCTCGTTATTGTCAGCCGGCTTGCCGAGAGTAACATCCACATCGACATTGCCGTCCTTTCTTGCAAGCGTCAGTGTGATAACATCGCCTATCTCCTTCTTATCCTTCACGGATGTGAGATCGAACATCTCCTTGACATCCTTGCCGTCTGCCGCAACTATGACATCGCCTTCGGATATGCCTGCCTCGGCAGCGCCCGAGCCCTCGGTCACGGATACAACGAGTACGCCGCTGTCAACGGGGAGATTGTAATAGCGCATTACCGCAGGTGTGATATCCGTGCCCGTGATGCCGATCTGCGGTGTGCGGTTGGTCACATAGCCCTGATTCATAAGGTCATTTATGAGCGGCATTGCATCTGTTATCGGTATAGCAAAGCCGAGTCCGTCAACAGTCGAGCTTGCGATCTTTGAGGATGTTATGCCTATGACCTGACCATATTCATTGATAAGAGGACCGCCCGAGTTGCCGGGATTTATGGCTGCATCGGTCTGGATGAGCGTCATGGATGCGCTTCCGCCCGAATTGAGCTCTACCGAAAGCTCTCTGTTAAGACCGGATACGATACCCTCGGATACCGAAAGCCCTAGCCCCATGGGATATCCTATCGCAACAGCCTTGCTGCCCATCGTGAGCTCATCGGAATTTCCGAATTGTGCTGCGGAGAGATTTTCCGCATCTATCTTGAGCACGGCAAGATCGGAATTTACATCAGTGCCGATGATCTCAGCTGTATATTCAGTCTCGCTCTCATCATCCGAAAGCATGACCGTCACCTTTTCTGCCTGCTTTGTGATCGTCTGATATGAACCGCCTCCGAAGAATCCGCCGAAAAAGTCATACGGATCGTTGCCGAACGGGCTGTAACCGTCGTTGCCGGATACATATTCCTGCTCATCGGTCTGCACGACATGGGCATTTGTGATGATATATCCGTCGCTCGTCATTATGATGCCGGTGCCTGTAGCTGTTCCGCTGTGAAATTCCGACTTGATGCTGACAACGCTCGGCGATACCTTTGTCACTATCTGTTCTGTGGTAAGTACATTGCTGTCAGCCGAACCGCCGAGAAGAGAATTTATTGCTGCCGGCTCGGTCTGTGACGATGCTGTCGTCTGAGCAGCCTTATTATCGCTCTGTGCCGTTCTGGTCAGAGCATTATTCTTGTCCGTTGAAGGAGCATCCGAGCTCTCCGTCTGCTGTACGAGACCGGCATTCAGTCTGTTCTGAAGATATGCACCGCCGAATCCTGAAGCGCCGCCCGCAATGACCACTGCAATGAGCAGAGCAGCTGTCTTCTTTGCGCTTCCGCCGTGCTTTTCCTTGTTTTCACCGATATCCACATAATTATAATTGTTTTCGTACATAATGACCGCTCCTTTTTTATGATTGGAGGCAGGACCGCATCCCGATCTGCCTCTTTTATACTTTTTATATCCTGTCGCTTTCTTTCCTGTCTGTGATTATATAATAATCGTGCGGTGTGTAAAATCTGTGAAATCGGATTGAAAACGCAATAAAAACATAATGTCGGAAATAGCATATATTTTCTCACACTTTCACCGTACTGTGAAAAATAAAAAAGTACCGGAGCCGCATCATCATGCAGCTCCGGTACGGTTATACATAAGACCTGTGACCGGAATATCACTTTCTGTTCTTGAACATACTGAGAAGATCGTCATCATCATTCACTTTGTTGGAAGATGAATCGGATGATCTGAAGGTATAAAGAGGAGAATCATTTCTTGACGAAGACGAGGAACCGAAGGGATTGTCTCCGAAGAGCGCAGCTCCTGCTCCGACCTTTGCCTTGTTGAATTCCTCCATAGCGTTCTTCATGACCTGATTGTCAACATTCACGACATCGGAATCATCAAAGCCGGCAGCTATTACCGTTACGCTGATAGCATCGTCGAGAGTCTCGTCAGGCGACGAACCGAAGATGATATCGACATCGGGTGCAGCAGCCTGCTCGATCTTCTCGGCAAGGTCGTTGACATCCTCGAGATATACATCGGGAGCGAATGTGACATTGAGAAGAAGTCTTCTTGCGCCGGAAATGGATGTCTCGAGCAGCGGGCTGGAAACAACGCTGTTGAGCGCATCGCTGACCTTGTCCTTGCCCTGTCCCGTGCCGACTGCCATATGTGCGTAGCCTGCGCCCTTGAGCGTTGCCTCGACATCGGCGAAATCGACATTGATATAGCTTTCGACAGTAACTATCTCGGCTATCGCCTTGACAGATGTTTTCAATGTATCATCCGAAAGAGCGAATGCCTCGGGCACTGTTAGCTTTCTCTCGGATATATCAAGAAGGCGTGCGTTGGGGATAACGATGAGAGCATCAACGTGTTCCTTGAGTTCTGCGATGCCCTTTTCAGCCTTTTCCATCTTGCGTCTGCCCTCAAAGCCGAACGGCTTGGTGACAACGCCTACGGTAAGTATGCCCATTTCCTGAGCTATGGAAGCGACTACCGGAGCAGCGCCCGTACCTGTGCCGCCGCCCATTCCGGCTGCGATGAATACCATATTGGCATCCCTGATGGCAGCTGATATCTCTTCCTTATTTTCCTCGGCGCTCTTTTCGCCTACCTCGGGCTTTCCGCCCGCACCGCGTCCGTTAGTGAGCTTCTGACCGATCTGCACCTTTACGGGCGCTCTCGATGAACCGAGCACCATTGCATCTGTATTGACAGCTATGTAATCAACGCCCTTGATCCCCGAATCGATCATCCTGTTGAGGGCGTTTCCGCCGCCGCCTCCGACACCTACAACTTTTATGACCACGTCGGGTGCATACTGTATCTCCGAAGAATCCTTTTCTTCCATTTCGACCTGCAGCATTGAAACATCCTCCTATATATTTTATCCCGTCTCAAAACAGCGGGATCACCACACAGAACACACTGTCCGAGAACCCGCATCGGATTTTATACATCCAATATACACAATAACATTTTACCACATGATTTGCAATATTGCAAGAGTATTTACGAATTTTTTTTAAAAATCCTTAAATTCACAAAAAATTCTGCTATAAAAAGTCGATTTTACACTATAATGACAACGCATCCCGACAGCTGTCGCATTTGCACGGAAGGCTATTCCATCGTGGTCGCGGCTGTCCTTGCTTCGGTGGCTTCTTCATCGGTCTCAGAGGGTGCCTCTGTCACGGTCTCACCGCCTTCTTCCTCGTCATCCCCGTCCTTTTCAGGCAGCAGCGATTCGGTCTCGGTCACTGATGTCAGTATATTCTGTTCAAATATGCGGTCGTTCTCGGCAAGTCCTGCTTCGTCAATGAACTGCCAGCTGTCATTGAGGCTCCTGAGCGTTCCTCTTGTCCCGGAACCGATATTCTTCTGTATGATCTCATCGGCGAACTTCAGCTTATAATCAAGATCGGAGACTACACCCAGCTCGACCTTTATCCTGCCGTCATACAGGAACCATACATCCGCCCTGTCGGTGATATCTATGTACGTCACCTTTTCGATGCCGTGATCCTCAAAAGCATCTATAAGCTTATATATATCTGCTGTCTTGCTCTCGTCGAGAGACGCGAAGTTCTGCCCCGGCACAAGGGATATATCCGCTTCCGCGCCGTTTATTGTGAGCAGACCCGTTCTCGGGTTGGAAAGCTCTTCGAGTATCCTGCCGCTCCTGCTGAGAAGGAAATATCCGCTCATGCACTGCACGTTCACTGTCGGCACACACGCCTCGACCGTGATCTCGATAGTATACGGGAACCGCTTCTTTACCTCTGCCGTTTCAACATATATGAGCTTTGAGGTGATATTGCTGCTGCAGGTGGATATATTTTCCCTGAGCATATTGTCCCCGACTATTATCCCGCTGGCGTCCGCTATCTCCTGTGCGGAATATTTCGTGGCGCCCTTGACATCTATCTCACGTATATCAAAGAACACCGTAAGGCACAATACCACGAATATGATAAACGCCGAAAAGAAAATAAGGGCGAAATACCGTACAAAGCGCTTACGTGTCTGTTTTTTCTTCTTTTTGTCGGCCTCGCCGTACCGCCGCGATCTTCCCTGCAGCCTCGGGTCGGTCTTATTGCTGTTCATATATGTTTTTCACCATCTTCAACGATCCGCAAGGGATCTGTATCTTTTTCCACAATTTCAAGGAACTGCTTCCAAAAAAAGCATCGGCAAGCATGGGCTTGCTGTCTTTATTCTATTTTATCAGATAATTTCGGACAAGTCAACACCAAATTGATATATTTTGCCATTATCATTTCTCCAGCCTCAGATACCTGTCATGAAGCGTCCCCATGACAGAGAGCGTCCATCTGTCGTGACATCTCATGCATTCGTACACTATCTCAGACGGTGTTTCGCGCACTACGGCAAGCTCCCCATTCCTCACCCTGTCAAGCAAACTGCTCCTGATA
>JAILFE010000301.1 GCA_024697725.1 Oscillospiraceae bacterium | reverse complement strand
CCTTTATAAAGATACTGTTATGAGTATGACAGGGTGATCCGGAAATTTTTCCATCAGAGACTGCTGCAAAATAATCTGCACATCTTATTTTTTTGTAACAGTTCCTAATTTACAATCAATGCCAACAGGTTAAGCTTTTCAATGATATGCACAAAAAATATTTATAAATTTGTATAATATACCACTTCCGTATTATAATTATGAGGTCAAGACGAAATTCCTCGAAGAAGGTATCACATACGACGATCTTTCCGAAGAGGACAAGGCACGCTACGAGGACGATTTCGCAGAGGACGGGTATGTTCCCGACTTTATCCCATCAGCTGAGCTCAACAAATTTGTTTTCAATGAGAATACCGTTGATACTGTCCTACAAGACCTTATGGAGCGAGGTATCAAGATAAAAGGCGGCGATCAGCTCGGAAAGACGATCATTTTTGCCCAAAATAAGGAACACGCCGAATATATCGTGCAGCGGTTCAATAAGCTCTATCCGAAATATAACGGCACATTTACACAGCGCATCACCTGCGATGACAGCTATGCCCAGACGATAATTGACGATTTCAAGCAGAAGGAAATGCCTGTTATAGCCGTATCCGTTGATATGATGGATACGGGCGTTGATGTGCCTTCCTGCGTGAACCTTGTTTTCTTCAAGAAAGTCCGCTCAAAAACAAAGTTCTGGCAGATGATCGGCAGAGGCACGCGCCTGTGCAAAGGGCTGTCATGCATTGACAGCATAGACTGCGAATACACCGATAAGTGCCGCTTTCTGATCTTCGATTACTGCGGAAACTTTGAGTATTTCCGTGAACATCAGAACGGCTACGAAACGCAGGAAACAAAATCTCTGACGGAAAACATCTTCTTCAAGCAGGTGAAGCTGATATCTGCCTTGCAGGAAAGCAATTTCTCCGATGCGGAATATCAGGCATTCCGTGACGAGCTGGTACAGATCTGTCACTCAGAAGTCAATTCCTTGTCCTATGATCTTGTTTCGGTGCGTCTGAAAACAGAATACGTTGAGAAATACAAGAAAGCAGATAAATGGGTATCGCTTTCGGATATGGACTGCTATGAGCTTGAAAAGCATATTGCTCCTGTTATCAGAATAAACGATACCGATGAATACGCAAAGCGCTTTGATAATTTCATGTACGGTCTGATGCTTGCAAATATTGAGCAGCTTCCGAAACTGAACTATCTGAAAAATCAGCTCTGCCTGACCGCAGAACTGCTGGAGAAAAAGGCAACAATTCCGCAGATACAGAAAAAAATCTCTCTTATAAAGGAGATTCAGACAGATACCTTTTTGGATAACGTCAATATTCTGACTCTTGAAATGGTGCGTAAAGAGCTTCGTGACCTTATGCAGTTTCTCGTTGACGGAAAACACCCTAAGATCAAGATATTCACCAAGCTTGATGATCCTGTACTTGACAGCAAGGAAGGTGATGCTCTTGATGCCGCCTACGATTTCGAGGATTACCGCAAAAAGGTCAACCGCTATGTGGAGGAGCATAAAAATGATGCCGTCATATATAAGCTGAACCATAATCTTCCCCTGTCAAAAGAAGATTATGCGGAGCTTGAAAGGATACTCACGCAGGAGCTTGGTGACAGCGAGGACTATAAGCGTGAATACGGTGATACGCCGTTCGGTCTGCTTATACGCAAGATAGCCAAGCTCGACCATGAAAGTGCGATGTCTGCTTTTTCGGAATATATCAATGACAGTTCTCTCAATCAGCAGCAGATAGAATTCATTCTGAAAATAATCGGTCATATCGAGAACAACGGTTATATTGATGATGTAAAAATACTGATGCGACCGCCGTTTGATAAGCCATACAGCTTTATCAAGATGTTCGATGCGAAAACCAGATCAGAGCTTCTGAAAACTATTGAAAATATCAAGAACAATGTCCTTGATATCGTGGCGTAGTTATTCCATGATCGCCGGAGCAAGATGACCCTGTCCCGACTGTACCAATGTTTGGTCGGGGCAGGGTCATACTGTCACATAAGATTATCAAAATCCCTACGTGAATAAAGAAATCTGCGCACTTCCATCGTGTCTCCTATAACGACATAGAAAGCAAGATAATTTCCGACAGGAATCGCATAATATGGGTATTTACGCTCTTTTTTCAAAGGGTATGGCTGAAATGCCAAGGGATAATCGAGACGCTTGTTTATCTCAGACTCCGCTTTACTTATCAGTCTGTCAGCGGCAGCAGGATTCTTCAAAGTGTTTTCGATATAATCAACTGCACTCATAAGATCCTGATAGAACAGAGCCGTAAAACGAAGATCATATTTTTTCAAGGCGATTCCTCGCATTCCCGAAAATCTCATCAGCAGTAAATCTTCGTTTATCACTTTCCGCCTGCATATCTGCTTCATCCAAAGCATTCTCGATATATGAACCTATAAGACGATCATACGATTCGATGCTCATAACAACCATAGAACCGTAGCCGTTTTTGGTGAGATAGACGGGAGAACCGCTCATTACCGCCGATTCTATCTCATTATAGTGATTTCTAAGATCAGAAATAGGTCTGATATCCAACATAACAATCGCCTCCTTGATAATATATTATCATAATTTTATCAGAATGTCAAGTCCCTCAATAGATGTAACTGTTTCTTTTTTTGAAAGGTAGCCCCACCAAAATCATAATTCTATCAGGCATCCTACCTTCAAAATTCTCTTGCATTAAAAGCCTTTTCAAAAGCAAAGAATTTGCAGATGTTTTTTTCGGAGAAAAAGATTATCTTGAAAAAACCGGGGATAAAAAAAACAGTAGAGGTTTCTATGCCAAAATTTGACATTTCCAACAATATCGATCTCATAGATGATCTAAAAAATCTCGGCGTGACAGATATCTTTGACTATAAAAAGGCTGATTTTTCACCGCTGACCAAAGAATCAAATGAACTGTACGTTTCATCAGCCGAACACGCCGTCCGCGTTATTACCGACGAATGCGGTTCACGCGCTGCAGCATACTGTAATTTTAGGGTTGGAGGTTCCCATAGTCACAAGATACCAACTACAACAAACGTCAATTCTACGCTGTATAAAAGACCTCCGGACGGAAATGTCATGCATTTCCGTCCGGAGGTTTTAAGTTATTAGGCAGCCTCTAAAAACCACCCCAAAATCTGCTCTATCAGCATAATGTGCTATTTTTTAGCGGTATCAACGCTTGTCAAGCTATAAACAGCCATATTACCGATGATTTTCTACCCTCTTTTCCTCAACAGGGCGCACTT
>JAILFE010000296.1 GCA_024697725.1 Oscillospiraceae bacterium | reverse complement strand
ATTCCTCCGACTCTGTCGAGGTTGGCGAGGATCTTTATCCCGGGGTCAAGATATATCCCAAGGGCTCTGTCTATGAGCTTACGTACACATCGTCCGATGAAAATGTCGCGGTCGTTTCCGAAAAAGGCAAAGTGACCGCTGTCGGCGAGGGAACGGCTGTTATCACCGTGGTATCGCAGAACGGTCTTGAGGATTCGTTCTTTGTTACGGTATACAAGGAAAAGTTCTCAGGGATAGATATTTCCAAATGGCAGGGCGATATCGACTGGGAAGCGGTAAGCAATAATCCCGATATCGACTTTGTTATGATAAGAGCGACATACGGTCAGGATGATGTCGACAAAAAGCTCGGCGAGAATGTGGCAGGATGCGAGGAGTACGGCATACCCTACGGCTTCTATCATTACATATACGCCGAGAATGTCGAGGAGGCGGAGATCGAGGCGGACAATTTCCTTGATGCCATATCCGGTTTCAGCCCGACATATCCCGTTGTGCTCGATATAGAGGAATCCTTCTATCAGAAAATGGACAAGGACGAGGTCACCGATATCGTCTGCACCTTCATGGAAAAGCTCGAAGACCGCGGCTATTACGCGATGATATACAGCTTTGCCAAGTTCATAGAGGATGAGCTCGATTACGAGCGCATAAAGGTCTATGACATATGGGTAGCCTGCTGGGGCGACAGGGACAGACTGAACGAGAATTTCTCCTATTCCTACGGGATGTGGCAGTACAGCGAAAAAGGAACGGTCGAGGGCATAGATGAATATGTCGATCTCGATTACAGCTATAAGAATTATCCGTTCATCATCAGGAAATTCGGACTGAACGGGACATCCTCGGGTGATCATAACGAATAAATAATGCCGTGAAGCGGTATGCGCCTGTGCGTGTACCGCTTTTTTGGGACATTACGCCATGCCGAAAGGAAGAAAAAGCTATGAACGATGACAAGAGATATGCGGTGCTTATTGATGCGGACAATGTTTCAGCCAAATACATAAAGGCTATCACCGATGAGCTTTCAAACGAGGGCATAATAACCTACAGGCGCATATACGGCGACTGGACAAAATCGGAGATGTCGCCGTGGAAATCGGTGCTGCTGAACCATTCCATAACGCCTATACAGCAGTACAGCTATACCTCCGGAAAGAACGCGACCGATTCTGCTATGATAATTGACGCTATGGATATACTCTACAGCGGAAATGTTGACGGGTTCTGCATCGTATCGAGCGACAGCGATTTCACAAGGCTTGCTTCAAGGCTACGTGAATCGGGGATGTATGTCATCGGCATGGGCGAAAGAAAGACCCCTAATCCGTTTATCGCTGCCTGCAACAGGTTCCTTTATCTTGAAGTGCTGACCGGCGACGACAGCCACACGAAGCAGCAGAGCACACAGTACAGCGGCGACGGTCTGACCGCCGATATCATAAAGAATGCTATGACCACTATACTGACCGAGATATCGGACGACGACGGCTGGGCATCGCTCTCGCAGGCCGGAAATATCCTCACGAAGAGGTTCCCGAATTTCGATGTCCGCAATTTCGGATTTGTCAAGCTGACTCCATTCATGAAATCGCTCGGAGCATTCGAGATATATTCCGTACCGAGCGAAAACGGCAATGTGAAGGTGATTTATATCAGAAATAAATAATGATATGTCTTTGCAATCCGGATGCATGGGATACGGCCTGCTTCTGCCAATAACCGCCATTGGGCGGTTATTGAGCATATACCGGATCATGGGCAATGTGTATATAATCACTGCGATATGTTGAATTTAATTGTTGTTGTATACAAAATACGCAGATTTGAAAAAAAGTTCTTGACTTTTGATGATAGACGCGGTATAATAGATAAGTAATCTGATTCACGGCAAATACAAAATATCGCGGAGTGGAGCAGCTCGGTAGCTCGTCGGGCTCATAACCCGAAGGTCGTAGGTTCAAATCCTGCCTCCGCAACCAAGAAAGAAAGCTCTTTTGTCTGACAAAGGCAAAAGAGCTTTTTGTATTGATACGATGAATTGAGTATGCTATGATCATCACGGAAGATATGTATATGCGGAGGAAAAAATGATATGAATTATGATATAGTTGCATTGCCGAAAGATAAGTGGAAAGGCACAGCCATACCCTTGACCACGAGAAGCGACAGTTATTATGACTTTGAACTTAGTCCGTTCAACACTGAGGGATGTACTGTCTCTATCGTCAGGAGACCGGCGGAAAAAGAGATCGTTCACACGCCGGAGGAATATGATTTCCCCGATTCACTCTATCAGGATCATTGGGAGGGCGCAGAAGCCTATGGCATTGTAAGTGATTCGGGTGATATGTTAGCCTGTATCGAAGTATGTCCCGAGGAGTGGTCGAACAGACTTATGGTAACGGAACTATGGGTAGATGATTCGCTCCGGGGAAAAGGCATCGGAAAGAGGCTGATGGATAAAGCAAAGGAGATTGCTCTCCGTCAGGGAAGGCGTGCAATCATATTAGAGACGCAGTCCTGCAATACAAATGCGATAGGATTCTATCTTCATCAGGGGTTTGAGCTTATCGGTTTTGATACCTGCTGTTATACGAACAATGATATTGACCGCAGGGAGGTCAGGATCAATCTCGGATACTTCTTTCACAGAGAAGGGCGCAGAAGATAATTCTTAAACCAAGGTACATATATTCAGATAAAAAACTCCCGCAGCATCGCCGAATATACCGGCAATGCTGCGGGAGATGTTTTTTATCCGTTATTTTCCGGCTCAGCCGGTGGTTTTGTTATCGTAGAGATATGCATCGGTATCCTTTGATACGATCTCTTTCATAGATGTCGCAAGTCCTGCAAGACCCTGTATCTCGGAGGGGATGATGATCTTTGTGGCCTTGCCGTCGGCAGCCTTTGCGAATGCTTCGAGGCTCTTCACGGCGATAACTGCCTGTGAGGGGTTGGCGTTGTTGAGCTTTACGATACTGTCGGCGAGTGCCTGCTGAACGAGCTCGATCGATTCCGCTTCACCCTGTGCAGCGAGTATCTTCTGCTGCTTTTCAGCCTCTGCGCGGAGTATCACTGCTTCCTTGGCAGCCTCTGCGCGAAGGATAGCGGATTCTTTTTCACCTTCTGCAACGAGCACCTGAGACTTCTTTTCACCCTCTGCCTGGAGTATCTTCTCACGGCGTTCACGCTCTGCCTTCATCTGCTTTTCCATCGCGTCCTGGATCTCACGCGGGGGGATGATGTTCTTGAGCTCAACGCGGTTTACCTTGATGCCCCAGCGGTCAGTAGCCTGATCGAGTATCGATGTTATCTTGGTGTTGATGACATCACGGGATGTGAGCGTGGAGTCGAGCTCGAGCTCACCGATGATGTTTCTGAGAGTAGTTGCAGAGAGGTTCTCGATAGCGGTCATGGGGTGCTCAACGCCGTAGGTGTACATCTTGGCGTCGGTCACCTGGAAGAATACGACCGTATCTATCTGCATGGTAACGTTATCCTTTGTGATAACGGGCTGCGGCTTGAAGTCCACTACCTGCTCCTTGATGGATACGCGCTTCGACACCCTGTCGATGAGCGGTATGATGTAGTGCGGACCCGTGCCGAGCGACGAGCGGTATGTCCCGAGGCGTTCCACTACGTAGACCTGTGCCTGCGGAACTATCTTGATGCCCGATATTATCATGACGATGATGAATACGATTATTCCTATAATGAATGCAGTCATAGCTTTTCCTCCGTATCTCTGCTGCCTGTCTTATCCAAGGCAGATATTCTTGTTTTTGTGCTTTGCTCAGGGATTGCGCCTTACGGTAAGTGTCGTTGTTCCCACAGCTGTGACGGTGACGCTCTCTCCGATGTCGATCACCGAACCGTCTGCCGATATAGCGCTCCAGTTGACATCACCGAGACGCACCCGTCCCGTGCCTGTGGTGTTGTTGATAGTTTCAAGCACGGTAGCGATCTTCCCGATATCGAGCTCCGAATTGGTGGGAGTATATTTCCCGGGCAGGAGCTTTCTGAATGCGGGACGTGTGAACAGCAGGGTTATTATGCTGACCGAAAGGAATATCGTAGACTGAATCGCTTCGTTTGCTCCGAACAGGGCGGCTATCAGTCCTCCGAGCGCACCGACAGCGAACCATATCGAAACAAGCGAGAATGTACAGGCTTCAACGATCACACAGATCAGCATAACGATCCCCCAAAGATATACCATTGAATCCATAATCAACCCTCCTTATCCTTGTTGGTGTTTTTATTATAGCATTTAATTCACGAAATGTCAATAGTTTTAATCATTTTCTAATATTTTGTGTCTGCTTTTAATGGGCACTTACAAGCATCTGTGTCCTTATTGACAATGCCGGAAAGCAGTGATATAATTAATTATCGGGAACACTTATAGTAAACGACAATGAAATTGCTGCATTCAGTCTGCGCAAAGCTCATATATTCAAAGTTTTGCTTGACTGAATGTGCAATTTCTAATGTCGTTGACTATATAACTATAAGGAAAGGGGCATACCTATGCATATCGCGGATATATTTGCAAGGACAGCGGCATTTGCCGCAGCCGCCGTGACTGCGGCGATGCTCCTGCCGACGGCTGTTTCTGCCGCGGATGTCACGCTCGATGCCGATTACAGGACATCCAACGGGCAGTGGCAGGATGCCGTTGAATACAATACGGCTATAATATCTGACAATACCTTCGACCCCACCGATATGACCGCGCAGTCGGAAGTTATAGTCCGCTTCGAGTGCGCGTCGCCGGTAGGGGAGAAGCCCCCTGTCGAGCTTATCTGGCAGACGTGGGGCGCTCATAAGACAGATGTCAGCAAGAACTGGAACAGGATAAAGCCCTATGAATTCGGCGATGACTATGCGAAATTCTCGTATAAGGATATCGTCGCGGAATACGGCACGGATGATTTTTCCGAGGTATATACCATACTTGTGACCGATACGGGCGCTGCCATCACAGCAAAGTCGATAACCATAACAAATGTGGATGACGGCACGTCCGAAGTCAGCGAGGATGTGACAGGTGCGGCTGAAACTGAAAAAGCGGAGGAGACCTCCGAAAGCACCGCAGAGAGCATGGTAACGGAAACTGAAAAAATGCCCGAAGATACAAAGGCGGCTGTTTCCGAGACCACAGCCGCAGTGACCGAGCATACCGCACAGACCGAGAAAGTCCCCGAACAGAAGCAGAACAAGAAAAGAAATGTAAAATGGCTCATTCTATCGGGAGCGGCGCTGGCACTTCTGATACTTTCCGCAGTGACCGCTGCCGTACTGAAAAAGAAAAAAGAAAAGAAGAACAGGCTCTATTGATGAGTATCATTATAATATGAGAGGTATCGCATATGAGATCGTTTATGAAGAATATGTCACTTGCTGCTGCAGCACTTGCTCTGTCGCTTTCGGTCGGGATATCCGCATCTGCGGCATCTCCGGCAGAAAAGGGTGTTCCGCTGACATCCGCATATTTCCCCGACAAGAACTTTTGCAAGGAGCTGAAGCGCTTTGACAGCAATTCCGACAGCAGGCTCTCCGATGCGGAGATAAGCGCTGTCAAAAGGCTCGATATCAAAGACAAGGAGATATCCTCGCTTGACGGGATAGAATATCTTACATCCTTAAGCTCGCTGAACTGCTCCGGCAACAGCATAAAAAAACTGTCTCTTTCCAAAAACAGCGAGCTGTTCTACCTTGACTGCGCGGATAACGGAATGACTTCTCTCGGCATTTCCAAAAACAAGGAGCTCGTATATCTGTACTGCGGCGGGAACAAGCTGAAAAAGCTCGATGTGACGCATAATGCCGATCTGAAAGAACTTGTATGCAGCAAAAACAGTCTTTCTGTACTTGATGTCAGCAAAAATGTACATCTTCAGAAGCTTGACTGCTATCACAACGAGCTGACCTCTCTCAGCGTTTCCAAAAACAAGGAGCTAGTATATCTGTACTGCGGCGGGAACAAGCTGAAAAAGCTTGATGTGACGCATAATGCCGATCTGAAAGAGCTGGTATGCAGCAAAAACAGTCTCTCCGTACTGGATGTCAGCAAAAACGTGAATATTCAGAAGCTTGACTGCGGCGGGAACAAGCTGAAAAAGCTTGATGTGACGCATAATACCGATCTGAAAGAACTTGTATGCAGCAGCAACGGCCTTTCTGTACTTGATGTCAGCAAAAATGTGCGTCTTCAGAAGCTCGCCTGCTATTACAACAAACTGACCTCGCTCGATGTGACAAAGAACAATGTACTTAAATCGCTCGGGTGTGACCATAATATGCTCACCTCGCTCAATGTCACAAAAAACAAGGAACTCGTGTTCCTGCGCTGTGACAGCAACAGGCTCACAAGCCTCGATCTCAGCAGAAACACGGAGCTTTATGAGCTCGACTGCGGAGATAATATGCTGACATCGCTCGATCTTCGCAACAATACAAAGATAACAGAGTATGACAAGTTTAACTATTATTCAGGAAAATCCGGAAAAATAAAGTCCGTATTCTCCCGTGAGATAACTCTTGACAGCAAAGGACGGTACGATCTTTCAAAGCTCCCCGGGTTTGACCCTTCAAAAGTTTATGATATAAAGGGCGGGAGCATCAAAGACAGCATCCTCACCGTGGAAAACGGTGCAGAGAGCGTGACCTACCGCTATAATGACGGCAATGACTATACCGCAGATCAGACCTTTACACTTATATTCTGAATAACAGGAACAGACGGCGGATACTGTGAAACGCAGTATCCGCCGCGTTTTTTGTCATTTTTGGCACTCGCATCACCACTCTGTTAGCAGTCACAGCGAACGAGTGCTAAATTTCATCTTATTTTCACAAAAAGAGCATATTCCTGTCATTATGGGGCATTATCATATAGTCAGTAAAAGAAAAGAGGGTGACACCAATGGAACAGGAAATGGAACGACGTTCCGAACAATGTTCCCAAAAACCGGTGCGCCGACAGGATATCGGCGCGGCAGAACTAAAAATATCATTATTGTGAACGGAGGAATTTTTATGTTGGGACTTACACCTTATGAGAGAAAAACCTATGACCTTTTCAACGCATTCAATGATTTCTTCGGAGATTACGATATGGGAAAATTCCCGGCAGTATCCGACTTCAGGACCGATATAAAGGACAATGGCGACAGCTACGCGCTTGAAGCTGAGCTTCCCGGATTCGATAAGAACGATATCAAGATAGATATTGAAAACGATCTTCTTACGATATCCGCCGAAAAGCAGACCTCGAACGAGGAGAAGGACGAAAAGGGCAAATATATCAGACGCGAGCGCTCATACGGCGCCGTGAAGAGGAGCTTCGATGTCAGCGCTATAGATATCGACACGATAGGAGCCGAATATAAGGACGGCATCCTTACACTCACGCTCCCGAAGAAGAAGGAAGCAGCTCCGACCGCAAGAAGACTTGAGATCAAATGATCGGATAAACGGGTGACGGGGTCGTGTACCGAATGTACACGACCCCGTTTTTGCGTTGTTTCTTAAATAATGTATCAAACGGCGTTGGGGGTGCTTTTGTTTTTTGTGCATAATAACATCCGTAAATTTATTGACAAATAATCAGCGTTATGGTAAAATTATATGATAGTTTATGTTGGATATTATGCGCTTTGAAATACAGCAGAGCACGTCAGTCCGACATTCCCGTGAAAGGATTGATATAATTTTGAAAAGGGTAGGCAAACCTGTGTTTTTTGTTGTCGCCTTGCTGATACTGGCGTTCGCGGCGTCGGTGATATTCGGATATTCTTATTGGTACGGCGATATCTCGAAAGTCTATATCAAGGGCGTCAATAATATACGCTTCGGTATAGATATCAAGGGCGGCGTCGATGTTACATTCACTCCCGACGGCGGTATAAACGCCGAGAATTCCCAGCTCGATTCCGCAAAGGAAGTAATCGTCCAGCGTATGATAGCGCTCGGCATCACCGACTATGAGGCTTATATCGACTACAACAACGACCGTATAATCGTCCGTTTCCCCTGGAAGGAGGACGAGACCGAATTTGACCCCGAAGCTGCGGTAAAGGAACTCGGTGAAACAGCCGTGCTCACTTTCCGTGAGGGCGCCGATACCGATGCCAACGGGCTTCCGAGCGGTATAACAGCATCGAATATCGTTCTTGAGGGTAAGGACGTTGCCAATGCCTACAGCACATATATGAACGCAAGCAGCAACAATGCCACGGGTCAGTGGGTCGTGGCTCTTGAACTCACATCCGAGGGTGCAGCGAAGTTCAGTGAAGCCACATCGAGGCTCGCTGCGGAAAAGGGCAGGATATCCATATGGATGGATGATATGATGATATCCGCTCCCACGGTGCAGACTGCGATACTCGACGGAAGTGCGACCATACAGGGAGATTTTGACGCGGACAGCTCGAAATCCCTTGCCGACAAGATCAATTCCGGTGCGCTCCCGTTCAAGCTCACGACAGCAAGCTTCTCTTCGATATCTCCGTCGCTCGGTTCGGGCGCTCTCAAAGCAATGGTCATAGCCGGTATCATAGCTTTCTGCGTTATCGGTGTGTATATGATAATACTCTACCGTCTTCCCGGCTTTGTCAGCGTGATAGCTCTTGCGGGACAGGTCGCAGGAACTCTCGCATTCGTTTCCGGCTATTTCGGATTCATGAACGGTTCTATCCTCACTATCCCCGGTATCGCAGGTATCATACTTGCGGTAGGTATGGGCGTTGATGCCAATGTCATCACGGCAGAGCGCGTCAAGGAGGAGATAAACAACGGAAAGACGCTCGACGGCGCCGTTGACCTCGGATTCAAGCGTGCGCTTTCGGCTATCCTCGACGGTAATATCACAACGATGCTCATCGCGATAATCCTCATGGGCGCGTTCGGTACTCCCGACAGCATATTCGCGAAGGCACTTTCCTTCGTATTCTTCATGTTCGGTCCCTCGACAGCGGGTACTATCTATTCATTCGGCTATACGCTCTTCACAGGCGTTATCCTCAACCTCTTCTTCGGAGCGCTCTGCTCGCGCCTTATGATCGCATCGCTCTCCAAATTCAAGTTGTTCAGGAATGTCAAGCTTTACGGAGGTGAGAGATAATGAAAAAGCAGCGCTTCAATTTTGACTATATCAAGAACAGCAACAAGTATTTCATTATTTCCGCAGCGATAATCCTGCTCGGCATACTGCTCACATTCATCCTCGGCACAAAGCTCGATATCCAGTTCAGCGGCGGTACTATCATATCCTATCTCTATGACGGAGCTATCTCGGAGCCCGATTTTGAAAGGGCAGCCGAAGACGCTCTCGGAGGACAGGATGTGTTCATAAAGACAGGCTCCGACTTCAATACCGGAAAGAATACTATCCGTGTTGAGCTCAGTTCGAGACAGGGTCTTTCCTCGGACAGACAGATCGAGCTTACGAATGCACTTGAGGATCAGTTCGCGGCAAATAATCTCCAGATCGGCGAATCTTCCGATATCTCCCCGGCTTCGGGACGTGAATTCTTCCTGAAATGCCTTGTAGCCGTTATATTCTCATCTATCGTGCTCATAATCTATGTCGCTGTCAGATTCAAGAATATCGGCGGCTGGCTTGCGGGACTCTGCGCAGTTATCGCGCTTTTCCACGATATACTGATAGTCTATGCGACATTCGTGATATTCAGGATGGATATCGACGCGAACTTCATGGCGGTCGTGCTCACGATCCTCGGATATTCGGTAAATGATACCATCGTTATCTACGACCGTATCAGAGAAAACGAGATACTTTTCAAGAGCAAGAAGCTCTCGATCAGGGAGCTCACCAATATGAGCATAAATCAGTCGCTGACACGTTCGCTCAATACCTCGGTAACGACAGTGCTCGCTATGCTCACTGTAACGATCGTATGCATGGTGTTCGGCGTAAATTCGATAATTTCTTTCTCCTTCCCGGTACTGATCGGTATGATCTCCGGTACGTATTCTTCGATATGCATCGCAGGACCACTGTGGGTGCGCCTTGAAGAAAGGAAGAGAGCTAAGGGCGACAGCAGCAAGAAGCCCGTAAAGGCATAACTCATAATAAAATATCAGCCGCAGCATATCTGACAGCAGAGTCGGATATGCTGCGGATTTTTTTGTGTTTTAATACTTTTCCCTGCAAAAGCAACAATACACACATAAGGGCTTGTAAAATCTTTGTAATTTTTGCTTTGGTCAGGTGCTTGACATATCGGCAGAAATAAGATATAATTATTATTATGCAATGCTGATGAGTATATCCTGCATGATCTTACTTTTATGCATTGCCGCATAACGATATGTTGAAACGGAGTGAAACATGATGCTTGCCGCAGAAGCAATGGTAAAATGTCTTGAAAAAGAGGGCATAAGCGTTGTCTACGGATATCCCGGTGCAGCTATCTGCCCGTTTTATGACGAACTTTCAAAATCGTCCGTTCATCATGTGCTGGTAAGACATGAGGCCAATGCAGGTCATGCGGCAAACGGATATGCACGTATGACGAACAAGCCCGCTGTCTGTGTTGCGACTTCGGGACCGGGTGCGCTCAATCTCATAACGGCAATCGCAACTGCGTATATGGACAGTATACCGCTCGTGTGTATAACCGGACAGGTCTCCACAGAGGAGCTTGGCGGCGACGTTTTCCAGGAAGCGGATGTGACAGGTTCCGCAGAGCCGTTCGTTAAGTACAGCTATATCGTCAAGAATGCGGATATGATACCGCGCATATTCAAGGAAGCGTTCTATATCGCCGGTTCGGGCAGAAAAGGTCCCGTGCTGATAGATGTTCCGATAGATATACAGAAAAAGGATATCGTGTTCGATTATCCCGATAATATCAATATAAGGTCATATAAGCCCACGGTGAAGGGCAATGTCATGCAGATAAAGAAGATAGCCGAGGCGCTCTCCGAAGCCAAAAGACCTCTTATCTGTGCTGGCGGCGGAGTTTTCCTCTCCGATGCGGCAGAGGAGCTGCTGAGATTCACCGAGAAGACAGGCATCCCCGCAGTCTCGACAATGATGGGACTGAGCCTTTATCCGACAAATCATCCGCTCTATTTCGGTATGCTCGGTATGCACGGGGTAAAGAGCGCAAACGAAGCCGTTTCGATGTGCGATACTATGGTACTCATAGGCGCAAGGGTCGGGGACAGGTCGGTCAGAGCGCCCCAGTTCCTTGCCGAGACGACAAGGATAATCCATATTGATATCGACCCCGCCGAGATAGGCAAGAACATCCCCGCAGACATACCGCTTGTCGGCGACTGCAAGAACATCCTCGGCGAGCTTACTGCGATAATGCCGGAGGGGAGCTATCCCGAATGGGTCGGAAAGCTCTCGGAGATAAAGAATATCACACCTGTCACCGATGAGACAGAAGGGTATATCAACCCGAAGATGTTCCTCAAAAAGCTGTCGGGCATACTTCCCGAAAATACGGTTTGTGTCGCAGATGTCGGACAGAACCAGATATGGGCGTGCAACAACTTTGAAATGAAAAAGGGGCGTTTCCTCACAAGCGGCGGAATGGGTACGATGGGATATTCGATACCCGCTGCGATAGGTGCGAAGATGGCGCGTCCCGACAACGAGGTCATTGCGATATGCGGCGACGGCTCGTTCCAGATGTGTATGTCCGAGCTCGCAACGATAGTGCAGGAAAATATCGCTGTCAAGATTATACTCATGAAGAACAACCGCCTTGGCATGGTGCGTGAGCTTCAGACAAATATGTATGAGGATCACCAGATGGCAGTGCATCTGAAGGGCAGCCCCGATTTCGTGCAGCTTGCGGCATCCTACGGCATACCGTCGGAGAGGGTATCCTCAATGGCAGAGGCGGAGACGGCTGTTGAACGTCTGAAAAACTGTAAAGGTCCTTATTTCATCGAATGCAACGTGTATAAATACGAGACAACCCTGTAAATGAGGTGCTTTTATGGATAACATAAGCGTATGCGGTTCGGACTGCCTTAATTGCTACTGCTATGAGAATAAAATGTGCCCGGGCTGCAATGAATGCGCCGGAAAGGTATTCCATTGCGGCGGAGGAGAATGTGCCATATACCACTGCTGCAGGGAGCATGGATTCTCAAGCTGCATAGGATGCGGAGACATCCCCTGCGATATATGGAGAAAAACACGCGATCCGAAATTCAGTGATGAGGAATTTGAAAAAAATATCAAACAAAGGATAGCCCTTTTAAAATCAAAATAATTAACAGATAGGAG
>JAILFE010000295.1 GCA_024697725.1 Oscillospiraceae bacterium | reverse complement strand
CCGATGTCTATGACTGGGCAGAGATCGATAACGGTTCGTTCACTCTCGATCACTCTAAGGTAGAATCATATGTTGCGGCTCTCGCCCAGAAATATGATACCTTTATGACAACACGTACCTTCAAGACTACAAACAGAGGTGTTATACAGCTTTCGCAGGGTCGATATTCGACAGGACAGTACGGCTGGTGGATAGATCAGGAAAAAACTGTTGAAAAGCTCATAGACTGCATTGAAGCGGGGGAAAATGTCACTATAGATCCCGAATATGTTCAGCTTGATACCGGATACTGCTATGTCGGATTCCCATCTGACCGCTCTGCCGGCGACGATATAGGGAATACCTATATCGAGATAGATCTTTCCGCACAGCATCTGTGGTATTACAGAGATGGCGAGCTGCTCTTCGAGACTGACCAGATCGTATCTGGAAAGGCAACTGATGCAAAGAGAAAAACACCAGAGGGAATATACAGTGTTTATATCAAACAGACCAATTATACGATGAAGACACCCGAATATACTGCAAAGTGCAGCTATTTCATGCGACTGAGCTTTGAGGGCATAGGTCTTCACGATCTGAGCAGAAGTGTATACGGCGGTGATACATATATCAACAACGGATCGCACGGATGCATCAATATGCGCTATAACGAAGTATCACAGCTTTATGATCTGGTAGAGAAGGGAACTCCCGCAGTACTCTATTATTGATTCCGGAAAACTTGGTATATACAACTCTCTGCACTGACAGATTACAGCGATATTTAATGATATCGGCCCCCGTTATTTTACGGGGGCTGTTTTTTGTCTGATATGCTAAACTTTTAATGGTGTATGCCGATAAATATATTGAATAGAGATATTATTTCCTTTTTTAAGGAAGAATTTTTATCTGCCGCATCAAATAACTATTGACATGAACGCTGTTTTCTGATATAATATATTAGAATGTTGTCATTGTCTTTACTTGCTGACAGGTCTTGGGTGTCTCTTTGCGGCAGAGAGCAGTATATCAGTAAAAGAACGGGGGTGTCTGTGTGAGCAGAACCGGTTTTTACAAATTATTTTCAGTTTTTATTACCTCTGCGCTGCTTCTGGCTGCTTTTTCTTCGTGCTCCGGCAAGAAATCCGAATCCGATGAAAGCGAGACATCAGCTTCTGCTTCCGAAACTACCGCCGAATCTGCTATAAATGTGTCGATAACTCCTCGTTCCAAGGAGGATTATCTCAACAGCAGCGATATCCCCGAGGTCAAAGCCGCAATTGCAGCGAAGGAAAGCAACATGATGGACCGACCTGAAACTATCACGATAAACGGCGTTGTTATCCCCACGGATACCACATCGCTCACTATCAGCAAGGGCGGTCTTGAAAATGAGGATATCGTTGATCTCAAATATCTGATAAATCTTCGTGATCTTCAGATATACGAGAACAATATATCTGATCTTTCGCCGCTTCAGGGACTGACAAAGCTCACAACGCTCTCGGTATACAAAAACAACGTCAGCGATCTGAAGCCTATCTCCGGGCTTGTCGATCTTCAGACACTTTATCTGCGTGACAATGATATAAGCGATATAACTCCTCTGAAAAATCTTGTCAAGATGAAAAATCTTGATCTTTCCCAGAACAAGATTGAAGATCTCAGACCATTATCTGAAATGAAAGAGATCACACTCCTAAAGCTCAACAACAACAATATCAAGGATCTGTCGCCTCTCGGCAATATGACCGGTATGGACAGGATACATCTCCAGAACAATGAGATAACAGATATATCTCCGCTTCTGATGATGACAGATATTACCGAGATATATATCGAAAATAATAATGTATCGAATATTTCGGTGATATCGGATATGCGTGAACTCGGCTGGCTTAAAATATCGGGTAATCCGATAGAAGATATAACCCCTCTGTATAATCTCGTATCTCTCAAAAAACTGTGGATCGAAGATATCGGCGGGATCGACAAGGATGAGCTGCAGTCGGCTCTTCCCGAGTGTCTCATCACCTATTGACAGCAGATTTCATCTTGCGCGGGCTGTCCCGTGCAGTGAGGTCTGCTTTCGGCTGTAAAAATGAATTTTGCGGACATTTTGCCCGCGCTGTGAAAAAGCAAAACGCATCAGTATAAGGGGAAAGCTATGAACGTAAAGATCATCCCTTCAAGGCTGAAAGGGACAGTATCCGCACCGTCGTCAAAGAGCCTGTCGCACAGAATGATCATAGCTGCGGCGCTCGGCAGCGGTGTTTCTACGGTGACGAATGTTACCGATTCCGAGGATATAAAGGCTACGGCGGATGCAATGAAAAGCATCGGTGCACAGATCGGACACGAAGGTACAACCTACAGGATCAAGGGTATATTTTCAGCGGATAATAATGATATCTCCGGCAGAGATGCTGTGCATATAGACTGCGGAGAAAGCGGTTCAACGCTGAGGTTCATCATACCTATAGCCGCAGCACTCGGCAGGACTTCTGTCTTCAGCGGAAGAGGAAAGCTGCCTTGCCGCCCGATAACACCGTATCTGCGCGAATTCCCAAAGCATGGTGTCAATTTTGATTATAATGATACGATGCCTTTTACTCTTAGCGGAAGGCTGACTGCCGGCGAGTATGAGCTTGAAGGCGATATATCCTCGCAGTTCATAACCGGGCTGCTTTTTGCACTGCCATTGTGTGAAGGTGACAGCATAATAAGACTGACATCTCCCTTGCAGTCAAAGCCGTATGCGGACATGACTGCAGAAGCGCTGAAGCTGTTCGGGATCACAGTCAGTGAAACCGGAGGCAAGAACGATCTCGCATATATCATAAAGGGCGGTCAGAAATATACATCTGCCGACACCTCAGTCGAAGGGGATTATTCGCAGGCTGCATTTTTCTTTACTGCAAATGCGATTGGATCGTCAATAACTGTCAATAATCTTAAAGAGAACAGCTTTCAGGGCGATAAAGCTATAATAGATATAATAGACCGCATGGGTGAAGGTATGGAGCCGTTTACCGTAGATGTCGGGGATATACCGGATCTTGTGCCGACACTTGCTGTTCTGGGATGCTTCACTAACGGTGTCAGCCGGATCGTGAACGCCGCCCGGCTAAGGATAAAGGAAAGCGACAGACTGACTGCTGTTGCAAATGCACTCAATGCTATTGGCGGACGTGTTGAGGCAGGAGAGGATTCGCTCACGATATACCCGATAAAACAGTTCACGGGCGGAACTGTCGATGCCTGCAACGATCACCGCATAGCAATGGCTGCTGCGGTCGCATCAACAAGATCGGAGGCTCCGGTCACGATAATCGGTGCGGATGCTGTGAACAAGAGCTACCCCGGGTTTTTCAGAGATTTCGTCGATCTCGGCGGGGCTGTTATAGTAAACGACAAAGATTTTCAGACATCTCCCGCTCACAGCTGAAAATATTACAGCACCTGCGAGCGGCCTGTGTCAAAAATCTAATGTCGTTGACTATATAATACTGTGGATAAGGAAAGGTTGTGCTGTTAATGGCTTCATTCTGGAATCATAATATTACCGTGTCAATATTCGGTGAATCACACGGACCGGCTATCGGCGTGGTAATGGATAATCTCCCGCCCGGAGAAGACGTAAATGCCGAGGCGATACGCGATTTCATGCAAAGGCGTGCTCCTAAAAAGGACGGTACGACTACTATGCGCAAGGAGAGCGATCTTCCGAACATCCTTTCCGGACTTTACAACGGCAAGACCACGGGTACACCTCTGGCGGCATTCATAACCAACAGCGACACCCATTCACAGGACTATGGCAATATCAGTCATCTTGCGCGTCCTGGTCATGCGGATTATACCGGCAATCTGCGCTACAAGGGCTTCAATGATGTAAGAGGAGGCGGGCATTTTTCCGGCAGACTTACCGCTCCGCTGTGCTTTGCAGGCTCGGTATGCGGTCAGATACTTGAAAGACGCGGTATATATACAGGCACACACATCGCCCAGATACACAATATCAAGGACAGGCTCTTTGATCCCTGCAATATAGACAGAGACACGATAATCAAACTCAGACACAAGATATTCCCCACGCTCAGCGACAAGAAGGGGAGTACCATGCGTGACGATATACTGCTTGCAAGAGAAAATCAGGACAGCGTGGGCGGTATTATCGAATGCGCGATCACAAATGTCCCCGCAGGTATCGGTTCTCCGATATTTGACGGACTTGAAAACAGCATAGCACAGCTCGTATTCGGCATACCCGCCGTCAAGGGCATTGAATTCGGCGCGGGCTTTGCGGCATCGAAAATGCTCGGGAGCCAGTGCAATGACGATTTCTATGTTGACGATCACGGTTATGTCAAGACGCACACAAACAATCACGGCGGTATACTCGGTGGGATATCGAGCGGTATGCCGATAATCTTCCGTGTTGCGTTCAAGCCGACTCCTTCCATATCCAAGCCGCAGGAGACGATAGATTACAGCGCTATGACCAACGAAACTATCGAGATCAAGGGCAGACACGATCCTTGTGTCGTTGCGAGAGCTGTTCCGTGTGTTGAAGCTGCTGCAAACATTGCGATTCTTTCACATATGCTCGATTATCCTCATTTCTGATATTGTTCCGCCGGAAAACAGGTATATACTCTGTTTTCCGGCGTTTTTTTGCTGTAATAACTTTGCATCACATGAATAATCCCAGAAATAAATGAGATAATAATACCGAAAGGCAGAATGCGTGCAGAAAAATGCACGTAATCAGTCCTTTCGTGCTGTTTTGCCGAAAGCAATTCAGGAACGGGGCTCGCTGAAAACAGCAGGCAAAACTGCGGAAAGGCAGAAATATACAATGCAGAACAAAAAAATATATCCCGCTGCGGGCAGCCTTATCCTTGCGGCAATGCTGTCGATGACCGCCTGCGGGAATGCGAATGACGGTAAAGTATCGGAAACGACTACAGCCGCGACGACTCCCGCGCTTACGACCGCTCAGACCACCGCGTCCGAAAAGACCGACGGTGTGGATATCGGCGGTGCGGTGAGCGAGGCGGGCGATACGGTCGGAGATATCGTGACCGGCGGCGCTGATATTATCGACGATGCCGTTACAGGCGCGGGCAATATCGCTGACGAGCTCATCCCCGACGGAAGCGCCCACAAGGACGACAAGGACGAAGAAATGAAGAAAGACGACAAAAAGGATTGACAGCATAAAAAGCGGCAGCTGTGTGCGATATGCATACAGCTGCCGTATTTTATTAATGATTATACTCTATATCACGATCTTGCGGGTGCATCTGGATCCATGCCGAGTACGTATGATACGTAATTTATCTCGCCGTCGTATGCATTTACGACCGTCCCGTTGAGATCGTTGAACACTACATAGAAATTGAATACACGTTCACTTTCGGTGTCAGGGTCGATGGTGTAGTAGCGATAGCAGAAGATCGTGCGGTTGTCGGAGGTCTTTTTGATGTAGTAGGGGTCAAATTTCATTGCCTTGCCGACAGCCTTTTCATCCATACCGTAGCTTACAGTTTCCTGAGTGAGCTGTGCATCGCATTTCGTGCCGCGCCAGCCCTTTTTCAGAACTGCAAAATTGTAATACTCGACCGAATCTATCACCTTGTCAGTGCCGCTCACATTGACCATTACAGCCCATTTCGGCAGTTCAATGCCGCTGACCTTGATCTTGTGATCGTCAGTATAGATATAGCTGAATTTAGATACCGAGCGCAGATTTACATTTGCTGTGGTATTTGTGAATTCTGCACCCGTCTGGGTTATGCAGTATTCGATGTTTCTGCCGATAGGTACTTTTTCTGCAAGCTTTCTGCCCTTTGAAGCATTTATCATCGAAATGATAAACAGAACGATAACGAGAATTATTATTACCGCGGCCAAAACGCCGATAAGCTTCAGTATCCTTATCCTTGAAGCGCGTTTGCTGCCTTTCTGCGATCTGTTTGCCTTAGCAGGCTTTTGCTCCGACGGATCTTTCTTTTTGAATCCGATCTTCCTTTTCTTTTCCGGTATATCGGGACCAAGTGACTCGATATCATAATCGTCATCAACTGTGTCCCGTATCTCTGTATTCACGGATGCATCGGATTTTTCAAGATCTATTGAATACGGGGTACCAGGATCGGCAGATGAGGGCTTGTCATCGCTTTTCTTGAATCCCTCGACATTTTCACCTGTAAAAAGCTCGGCGCCGCAATTCGGGCAGAACATCTCGCCGTTCTGATATTCGGCACCGCATTTTGCACATTTCATTCGGTATTATCATCCTTTCATCCCTGCCGGCAGTGTCGCTGTCGGCATATGATACTTTTTCTTCTTTTTTTACAGTTCATACGGCATATCGCTATATTGACGATCAAACCGTTACATTCTGTAACTATTATAGCATATGATGAAATAAATGTCAATATATTTTTAAACCATATGCATATTGACACGGCTGATACAATGTGATAGAATAATAAACGGTTATTTATTTTTATATGAAAGGAATTGAAATATTTTGAAAGAGATCAAAGAAACTGCTGCATTAGAGACAAAATGCCTGCATTCGGGCTATACCCCCAAGAATGGCGAACCGAGAGCGCTCCCTATAGTACAAAGCACGACATACTGCTTTGATTCAACGGCGCATATCGCAGCTCTTTTTGACAAACCGACCGAATGTATGTATTCCCGCTTTGCAAACCCGACCTGTGATGCTGTGGAAAAGAAGATAGCTGCTCTTGAAGGCGGTGTCGGCGCTATGCTCACATCGAGCGGTCAGGCTGCATCGCTCTGCTCGATACTGAACGTATGCTCGGCAGGTGACAGCTTTATCGCATCGAGCACGATCTACGGCGGTTCGATAAATCTGTTCGGCTTCACGCTGAAAAAGCTCGGGATAGAGTGCATCTGGGCAGATCCCAAGGCAACTCCCGAGGAGCTTGACAAGCTGTTCAAGCCCAATACAAAGGCAGTATTCGGCGAAACCATCGCTAATCCCGCACTTACGGTATTCGATATCGAAAAGTTTGCCAAGGCCGCTCATGCGCACGGCGTCCCGCTCATCGTGGACAATACCTTCGCAACACCCATACTCTGCCGTCCGTTTGAATTCGGTGCGGATATAGTCATCCATTCGACTACAAAATATATGGACGGTCATGCTCTTCAGGGCGGCGGCGTCATCGTTGACAGCGGTAATTTCGACTGGGCTGCATCCGGAAAGTTCCCCGAATTCACTGAGCCGGATGAGAGCTATCACGGTATCGTGTACACTAAGGAATTCGGAAATATGGCATACATCATCAAGGCGAGGATGCAGCTCATGCGCGATCTCGGATGCTATGCCGCAGCAAATTCCGCGTTCCTGCTCAATATCGGCCTGGAGACTCTTCCCGTGAGAATGCGTCAGTACTGCAAAAATGCAGAACAGGTCGCAAAGTATCTCACTACAGTTGACAAGATAAAGAAGGTAAGCTATCCCGAGCTTGAAAGCGATCCCGAGCACGAGCTTGCAAAGAAGTATCTTCCTGACGGATGCAGCGGCGTGATTACTTTTGAGATAAAGGGCGGACGCGAAACAGCAATGAAGTTCATGGATTCTCTTGAGCTTGCATCGAATGTAGTCCATGTTGCGGATATACGCACCTGCGTTCTTCATCCCGCATCCGAAACACACAGACAGCTCACCGATGAGCAGCTTGCAGCAGCAGGCATCGATGCTGGTATGATAAGGTTCTCGACAGGTCTCGAAAATGTCGATGATATTATAGCCGACGTAAAGCAGGCATTTGACAGGATCTGACATCCGATATTCTATATGCAGATAACTCCCGGGGCATTTATACCGTCCCGGGAGTTTGTGTTTACAGCCCCGTACACGAAGCTGTCTGAACGGAACAGAAAATTTATTGTATATTTTTTGTGAATAAATGACAATTTGCTATTGCAATTATTATCATAGTATGCTATAATAATATGATGGTGACGGGTGTGGTCTTGCAGATGCGGAAAACGCCGTAAAACCGTCGGATATCGGTCAGTACATAATGCATTTTCCGGTGATTCCGGATCATAAACTGCTGCCGATACGGAAGAATAACTTTTAGGGGCGGATGATATGCTGAAAAGTATGACCGGTTTCGGAAGATTTGAGGAGATAATCGGCGGCAGGGATATCCTTGTGGAGATCCGTTCCGTGAATCACAGATATTATGAATTCTCCTCCCGTGTGCCGAGAAATTACGGATATCTTGATGAAAAGCTGAAAAACTGCATCAAGGAACGTGTTTCAAGAGGAAAGATAGAAGCTGCGGTTTCGATATATGCCGCGGAGGGCGCAGATGCAGGCGTAAGAGTAAACAGGCAGGCTGCGGAAAGATGCCTTTCAGAGCTTCGCAGTGCAAATGAAGCACTGGGGCTTGAGGATAATATCAAGCTCTCCGATCTGCTCAGATTCCCCGATATATTTATCGTAAAAAATGATGATGAGGACGAGGATGAGGTCTGGAACAGCGTGCGTTCGGTCACATTGAAGGCGCTGGATAAGTTCATTTCCATGCGTGAGACCGAAGGCGAAAGGATGAAAGCCGATTTTGAAAGCAGGCTCGTCCGCATAGAAGAGCTTGTCGGAAATATCGAACAGCGTTCGCCGTCGGTAAACGAAGAATACAGGCAGCGCCTGTATACCAAGCTGTGCGATATACTTGAAGACAA
>JAILFE010000422.1 GCA_024697725.1 Oscillospiraceae bacterium | reverse complement strand
GTTCACTTCTTCGTGACTTTTGTTCCCTGACGTGTTTCCTCGATGATATAGCCCATTTCGGATATCTTGTCGCGCAGGCTGTCTGCGAGTGCAAAATCCTTCGCCTTTCTTGCTGCCTTGCGCTGCTCTACCAGCTCTGCGACTTCGGCGGGGATATCATCAGCTGCGGCGTTTGCAGAGCGCAGCTTTGCGGCAGCCTCGATAAGTCCCAGCGAGAGCACCTTGTCGAGCTCGGTGATGAGTGCGAGTTTGGTGCTGTCGGAAGTCGTGTCTTTGAGTATATCGAAAAGCACCGTGACCGCCTGCGAGGTGTTGAGATCGTTGTCCATCGCATCGGTGAATGCCTTTTTCAGTCTGTCGAAGGCGGCTGCATCGACGGGTGTCTTGTCGTCCGTATCAAGGCGGGATATCTTAGTGACAAGGCTCTTATAAGCCGCTGCGGTGTTGTCCAGCGTATCGAACGAGAACACGAGTGATTTCAGGTAGTGGGAGTTGAGACAGAAAAGCCTGTATACGAGCGGGTCATAGCCCTTTTCCTCGAGCAGCGATACCGTCAGGAATTCGCCCTTGGATTTGCTCATCTTTCCGTCATTGGTGACGAGATGATGCACATGGAACCACTGCGGGCACCATTCATGACCGAGATATGCCTCGCTCTGTGCGATCTCGTTGGTGTGGTGGGGGAACACGTTGTCTATACCGCCGCAGTGGAGATCGAGATATTCTCCGTTATACTTCATGCTGATGCAGGAGCATTCGATATGCCAGCCGGGATAGCCTACTCCCCACGGGCTGTCCCATTTGAGCTCCTGATCGTCGAATTTCGACTTGGTGAACCACAGCACGAAATCCGCCTTGTTACGCTTGTTGCTGTCAGCCTCAACGCCGTCGCGCACGCCGACTTCAAGGTCTTCCTCGCTGAAATCGCCGAAAACGTAGTATTTACCGAGCTTTGAGGTATCAAAATACACGTTCCCGCCCGCAAGATATGCATAGCCCTTGTCTACGAGTGCGGATATCACCTTTATGAAATCCCCGATGCAGCCTGTTGCGGGCTGTACGATATCGGGCTTTTTGATATTGAGCTTTCTGCAGTCGTCAAAGAACGCCTTGGTATAATAATCCGCGATCTCGAGCACGGTCTTGTGCTCGCGCTTTGCTCCCTTGAGCATCTTGTCATCGCCTGTGTCGCCGTCGCTGGTGAGATGGCCGACATCGGTTATGTTCATTACCCTTGTTACGTCATATCCCGAGAAACGGAGATATTTTTCAAGGACATCCTCCATGATATAGGTGCGCAGGTTGCCGATATGGGCATAGTGGTATACCGTCGGTCCGCAGGTATACATCCTGACCTTACCTTCTTCGCGGGTAACAAATTCATCGCGGCTGTGTGTGAGCGTATTATAAAGCTTCATTTCCGAATATATCTCCTTGTGTCTTATTTTGGTATGCGGCAGGATGCTCTCAGCTTTTTAAGGTGAGGGATATCCGCATCTTCGGGTATTATCCTGAATACTGCCGAATCGAGAGCTCTCATCTCCGCGGATGCGTTCCTGCAGTGCTCCGATGCGGCGAGCTCTCCGAGCTTTGTCTTTGCGATTGCCATAAATACGGGCTTTGTTATGAGTTCGCGCTTTCTGCCGCGGTGATAGAAGCTGCCGTCATCATCGGGGGAATATATACCCATTTTTTCAAATGTATCATAAAGCTCGGCGGCGGCGTCGAGACAGTCGCTGATATCCTGTGAGGATACCTTTCTGAGATCGCAGTCATAGTGGTAACAGAGGTATACCGCCGGAAGTATCATATCCATATGATGTTTCAGAAATGCGTCCATATTTCCGACCTGAGTGAGAGTATAACCCGTGCCTCTGAACAGAAAGAACATGAATTTTGTGAGCTTGACCGGTACCTTTTCACCGAGTCCGCCGAATACCATAGAGCCTTTGCCGAATGACAAGGTCACGGTGCAGTCTTTTGTGCGCCTGCCCGCCGTAGGCTGAAAGCCGAAAAGTACGTGCTTGCTGCGGCTGCCTTCGATAGCGGCGCGTTCTGTGATCTGGCGCTTCATATCCTGTGCGGAAAGGTTGTTCCCGACGAGCACGACTGCGGGAGCATTCACCGCCGCAAGGCTGTTGAGGACATCGGGCATCTGTGTATACTGCATGACTGCAAAGACGATATCATAATATTCATCCGTGATGCGGTCGGTGATGCGGGGGCGGTCGCGGTACATCCTGCGGGTGAAATGATCTTCGGTTATGAGCCCGTCACGGCAGAGCTTTTCGAGAGTTTTTCCGCGGGCAAGGACAGTGACGTTGTTTCCGGCAGCACACAGCTTATGGATAAGGAAACTGCCTATAACTCCTGCGCCGATAACAAGTACTTTTGGCTTTCTTTTCACTGATATTGTTCCCCCAATCAACTCTGAGTCAAGAAATATCATATATGTGAGCGTAAAAAGCAGCATGAGAGGTGAGCAGATGACTCCGGACCACAGCTTACCGTTATCAGCACAGGTGCGGTCTGCTGTCATATGCTGTATTTCACGAGATATCCCGAGAAAAGCTCGGAATATGCCTGATCCTTTGCGTGGTGTATATTTGCGATATATTCGTGGCGGTTTATTATCTCCTTCTTTTCCTTGGAACTGATGATGTATACTCCGATATTCGAGCAGTGGTCGGATATCCTTTCGAGATTTATCAGCAGATCAAGAAAATTGATGCCGCTCTCTGCGATGCAGGTGCCTTTTTTCAGGCGTTCGATGTGGCGGGCTTTCATCGCTTCGTTGAGGTAATCTATTACCTCTTCGAGAGGCTCTATCTTGAAAGCCTTGTCGGTATCTGCTTTTTCGGTGCATTCCACCGCCATGCGGATTATCTCCTCGACAGCGTCCATGAATATGCCGAGCTCGCGCTTGGCGCTGTCAGAGAATTCGGGATCTCCCTCGCGGCGCAGTATATCGAGCTGCTCGGCGCTTTCGATAAGGTTCATCGTATAATCGCCGATGCGCTCGAATTCCGATGTAAGATGCAGAAGAAGCGTTACGCGGCGGTTCTCGTAATTGGTCAGTTCACAGTCGCTGAGCTTTATAAGGTATTCGCTGAGCTTGTCCTCCATGCGGTCTATGGATTTTTCACAGGCGCGGAGGTTTGCATCGGTCTTTTCGTCAAATTCGGAAAACAGCTTTCTCATTCCGGTATAATTGTGAAGAGCGGTCTTTCCCATAACGACTACGGTGTTCATCGCCTGCTGTATCGCAAGTGACGGGGATTTGAGAAAGCGGTTGTCGAGAACTGTCGCAACGGGCTCTGCTTCCTCATCGGGAAGATTCTGCTCGCGTATCGTCATTGTTGCGAGCTTTTCAAGCAGTTTATGGAAGGGTATGAATACAACCGTGACGATCACATTGAAAAATGTATGGAAAGTTGCGATGCTGCTCATGGTCATCTGATCGTTCCAGAACGGCAACCCCACCGTATATTTCAGTATATATATGACTGCCAGGAACAGCACAGTTCCGATCACATTGAAATATATGTGTACAAATGCGGCGCGCTTGGCGTTCTTGCCTGCGCCGATGCTGGAGATGAGCGGTGTCATGCAGGTACCGATGTTCTGACCCATTATGATTGGGAACGCGGTCGAAAACGGAAGTATGCCCGATTTGGATATCGCCTGGAGTATGCCGACCGATGCGGATGAGCTCTGGAGTATGAATGTGACCGCAAAGCCAGCAAGTATGCCGAGAATGGGATTTGAAAGGACTGTGAATATCCGGCGGAAGCCTTCGAGTTCCGAAAGCGGACTTACTGATTCGGTCATCGTGTTCATTCCCATAAAAAGGACGCCCAGCCCGATGAGTATCTCACCGGCAGTTTTATGGCCGTCTTTCTTCGATAACATATATATAAGAAGTCCGAGTGCTACGAAAACAGGGGAGAGCACCTCCGGGGTGAGCAGCTTCAATGCGCTGCCCGTGCCGTTGAGCTCGGCGAGCCTGAGTATCTGACCGGTGATCGTGGTGCCGATATTTGCTCCCATTATGACGCCGACTGCCGACGAAAGCGGAAGTATGCCCGCATTTACAAGTCCGACTACTACTACCGTGGTCGCTCCGGACGACTGGATAGCCGCTGTAACTACAGCTCCAAGCAGGACACTTTTGAAGATATTGTCGGTAAGGCTGCGGAATATCTTTTCGATATGGCCTCCCGACAGTTTTTCGAGTCCTTTTCCGAGAAGGGTCATACCATAAATAAACAGCGCGACCCCGCCGATAGCTTTGATAGATATTTCCGTGATATCGATAACGGACATAAGAAGCTCCAATCCGCCGCTTTATAGCTGCGGCGATATATTTTTATTGTTCCTTTTTAACTCATACATAATAAGTATATCATTATATAGCGTAGAAGTAAAGTAGATATTTTGTAAATTTTTAGAGCAAACAGGCGTTTAGCCAAGATGGTTTGGCAATAATGACCTGTATATGATATTATCTGAGCAGATTTTTGTGCAAAACATAGAACAGCACTCAAACCCCTTGACAAAGAGAAAAGGATGTGATAATATAAATAAGCTGTCGCGAATGACGGTGAGTCAGAGACGGCGATGCTGTCATAGAAGACAGCTGCAGAAATCTTGAAAATTGAA
>JAILFE010000278.1 GCA_024697725.1 Oscillospiraceae bacterium | reverse complement strand
GAGATATCTCCTTTCATAGCTTGCTATTCTCTACCCGACCTCCCATTTTCCCACTTGGGAATTATGGTTTCCCATCGGGAAAACGATATTTGGCTGATTTTTTGATCTTAATCAACTTGTTTCCGCTGTTGGTGCAACTATACCTGCAACATTTCGCGTGTTTTCGGATGCAATGTTGCAGTCCATAGTTGCAAGGTCAGTACGCAACCGCGCTATGCAACATTGCAATGCCCTGTGAACAAATTATGTCGCAACAGTTGCAGGTGAGAGTTGCAGGTGGAATATGCAACGTTATGATGCAACGTTGCATACCTTTGTCTTATGTCCTGCCGAATAGTCCTTTTTTCACGGATAGCTCAACTACTTTTTCTTCCAGACTTGTAAGTCGTATGGTGAGTTCCTGTATACTGTTCTGCAATGAAGCAAACTGCTCCATCGCTGCAGATATTTTATCATCCGTCACAGCTATTCTGATAAGAGCCTGCTCCAGTTTTTCTTCGTTCATCTTCCGGTTGTCATTGAAAACTACTGTGAGGGATGTCAGCTCTTCTACCATTTTTGATACATCCTCTTTGATGCCGGCAGCATCCTTTTTGCTGTTTTCAATATCTCTCCTGATCTCGGAAAACTGATCATCCAGTGTCTTCACCGGTATGACCTTCGGGCAGAGAAATCTGACTGCAAAGTCATCAAGGAAAAAGGACTTTTTACCCTTCTTGATGACATGCCCTCTGTGCTCTGACTCGAAATGCTCCTTTATCTTCCGATATACTGTGGACTTGGGCATTTTGTAGAGCTCACAAAACTCCGAAACGGGGATAACTGTCTTTTCATTCTCCATGATCATCACTCCTTTCTGTCCGGATGATTGCGCTTGATTTCCGCATCGTTTTCAGAGAATGTGAGATGCTCGTTGCTGGTGAAACTTATTCTCTGAATGTCCACTGGTATGCTTATGAGTTTTCGAAGAACGTTCTCCTTGAAGAGATGAAATCCTTCGGACAGGGCGTGTATCTCGGCGGCGTTTTCGCTGCACATACGTTCGCAGGAGAGCAGTGAATCCATTACAGTTTCCATATCATTTTTATGATGGGTGATCTCTTTGTTTTTAGGCTGCAGCTGCTCGACTGCCACTTCATCTAACAGCTTTGGCTTTCTTTATTCCTCACGGATATGGTCACCCAGTTTGTGCCTATTGCAGTCGATCTTCTTGTATATGCACTGATGGCTGATGCCATACTTTTTGGACATCTCTCTCACTGTTATCCACTTCATGCTGTGTCACCTCCTTCATATTCATCAAATGAAAGCTGATCATCATCGGGCGAGTCTTCGGTAAGGGGAGGTGCCTCTGCTCTATCACAATCAAGCAGTCTTGCCGCCGGACATTTCTGCTCCTGTTCTGCCAGCCATTTGAGCAGTACGGCCTGCCGGATAAATCTTCTCTTTCCGATAGACACCACGGGGAGAATATCTCCCTGCAGTATCTTGTACGCAAGGCTCCGGCTGAAGCCCATGTCCTGCAATTCCTTTGCCGACATCATCATCGGCAGTTCAAATCTGTTTCGCATATTTAATGCCTCCTCTTTCTTGTTTCTGTTTGTTCGGGGTCAAGGTCTGCCTTCGCTGACCTTGGGGACATTATAGCACATATCGTCGGAGCTGTGTGGATTTCGTATATAGTAAAAATATCATTCGAATGTGTATGTAAAATACAATCAGAAATGACATATGAATATACTGCGATTTATTGACATTTAATGATTTTTATGTTAGAATAGTATCAATTAGCAATTCCGATGCGGATGATCGTCCGGAAACAGAAAAACGATATGCCATATCTGTCATATCGTACACATAAAACATATAGGAGGGGCACATGGACAGGATATTTTTTGAAAATACAACAGCGGCGATAGGAATATATACCGACCCGGTAAATAATCATGAGACCATAGTTCTCGGTGAGCCGGAGGAGATACGTCAGTTTTTCAGAAACAATACACCTACCGACAGGATATATGTCTGCGACCGCCATCTTGGGATGATAGCCGACGATCTGAACCGTATATCCGATAACAGAAAGTTTATGACTATGCTGACAGATACGGTCAATGATATGGCTGCTGTTCTGAAAGAAGCTCAGGGCAAGGAAGCAGTGGCTCCATGCTTTGAGAAGCTCGGAAACATCTTTACCGAGTCGATACAGCGTAATATGATACAGAATTACCTGATCTACTCTGTATCAGCACTGTACAATACAAAACTGGCTGAACTGAACAGCAGCGTAAAACTTACTAAAAAAGCGCTTTACAAGGTATCGGATGCATTATCAACACAGTTTCTTGCAGAATATGATGAATTGATAAAACCCTTCATACTGCTGCAGGAAGATGATAAAAAGAGATCATACTGGAGCATAAAGGAACAGATAGAACAGAACGAATGTGATTCTGTGATACATATAGTGCGTTCGCATAAGGCGAAAGGCTGGCAGACCTTCTATATCGCAGAAGAATCCTTCACAGCCTTTATGAGCCTTTATATCGAGCAGCTATCACAGGCAAACCTCATGATCCGCAACTGTGATATATGCGGAAAGCTGTATGTATGCAAAAAAAACCGTTACGCTACAGTCTGCGGAGATAACGAGTGCAAGAGCAAGCAGCACACTATTATCAACGTCAGATCCCGCAAAAAGGCAATGGCGAACCCTTTTTACGCTGTTTATGCCAAATTCAGCTCCAGATGCAGCAACTACCGCAGGAAAATGACACCGGAACAGCGCAAGAAGTACGATGTTCGATTCAGTGCCAGGAAAAAGGAACTTTTAGCATTCAAGAAGAATTTGACTGAAACCAGCCCCTATTCTAAGATGAAGGCTTTTCAGGCTATGTGTGATGAGTATGAATTAGAGCTGCGGGAGTATTCCGATGTGGTGAGGGAGTAAAAGATCGTACCATAATATATGAAACCGTCATTTTGATCATTAATTCATTGACAAATTAGTAATTATATGGTAAAATTACTGTATAGCACCATATAATTGATCTTATCGGAAGTGGAGGTGCGGCTATGACCATCTTACCAAAGAAAGATATGTCCGAAGAAGATATCAAGCTTCAGTATATAACTCCTGCCATTCTTAAAAATTGGGATAAGAGCAGGATCACCATGGAGACAAAAATAACAGACGGCAAGATCTGTCTGAACGGTAACTTTGTTCATCGTGATAAGAAAAGTGCCAAGTTTGCCGATTATGTCCTGTATTGGAAAAGCGGCATCCCTCTTGCCATAGTTGAAGCAAAGGACAATAATCATAGCGTATCCTTCGGGCTTCAACAGGCGATGACGTATGCATCAATGATGGATGTGCCTTTTGCGTACAGTTCAAACGGCGATGCTTTCTATGAACATGATATGCTGACAGGAACAGAACGTGAGATCGCAATAGATGCTTTTCCGTCACCTGATGAGCTGATAGAGAGATACAAGGCAAGTGCAAACGAAGGCAGCGGTCTGTCCGATGCCGAACTTGCTGTAATAGATCAGCCTTACTATTCAAGTCAGAACACTTATGAGCCCAGATATTATCAGCGTGTGGCAATAAACAGAACAGTAGATGCTATTGCTCGCGGGGACAAACGCCTGCTTCTTGTTATGGCTACAGGTACGGGAAAGACATATACTGCGTTTCAAATAGTATATCGTCTGCTAAAGAGCGGCATGAAACGTAAGATACTATATCTTGCTGACAGGAATATTCTCGTGGATCAGTCAATACAACAGGATTTTTCCCCTCTCGAAAAGGTCATACACAAGATCAATGTCGCAAAAGACGACAAAACTACTATCACTTCTCATCAGGTCTATTTCTCGCTGTATCACCAGTTAGTCGGTGATGATGATAAAGAACACTTCTCCGAACTGTTCGACAAGGACTTTTTTGATCTTATCATAGTAGACGAGTGCCACCGCGGAAGTGCTAAGGAAGACAGTAAGTGGCGCAGAATACTCGAATATTTCTCATCAGCAACTCAGATCGGCATGACTGCAACACCCAAAGAGACCGCATATACCTCCAACATAACATATTTTGGAAAGCCGGTATATACTTATTCACTCAAAAATGGTATAGAGGACGGATTCCTTGCACCATTTAAGGTGATCGGGATAACCACCGATATAGGTGACGGCTGGAGGCCGCTGAAAGGGCAGCGTGATTATTACGGCAACGAGATAGAAGACAGAATATATAATAATTCCGATTACGATTATAACATAATAATACAGGACAGAATAAATCAGGTAGCACAGGAAATAACAAATTACCTTAAAAGTACGGATCGTATGCAAAAAACTATCGTTTTCTGCGCAACTGAGGATGCAGCAGAGCGTATGCGTATTGCACTGACCAATCTGAATTCCGATATGTGTGCCAATAATCCTGATTATGTAGTTCGGATCACAGGATCGGATGAATACGGGCAGAGCAAACTTGATTACTTTATCTCGGTATCATCGCCATATCCTGTTATTGCCACAACCTCAAAACTATTGTCCACCGGTGCAGACTGTAAGATGACCAAACTGATAGTCCTCGATGAAAATATCGGCTCTATGACAGAATTCAAGCAGATCATCGGACGCGGCACAAGACTGCGTGAAAAAGAAGGCAAGATGTACTTTGTGGTCATGGATTTCCGTGGTGTATCAAGACTTTTCTATGATCCCGACTGGGATGGGCCTATTGAGATCGCCCCGGACTATAAGCCGGGAAAAGGAACTGCTGCTCCGCCGATAACTCCCAAGCCGCCTGTTGATCCTCCACAGCCTAAGCCCTATGTTGATGTGGATGGATGTCAGGTCCGTATAATAAACAAAGTAGTATCTGTATATGATGCTGACGGCAAACTCCTCCGACACGAGAATATCATAGATTACACAAGGACAAATATCCTCGGTGAATATGCTGATCTGGAGCATTTTATCCGCAGCTGGAACAGTGAGGAAAAGAAAAAAGCCGTATCAGAACTGTTCAAGGAGCATGGGATAGACATACAGGCACTTAAATCGGATCAGGGTATGGCGGATGTTGATGATTTTGATTTCATTATCCATGTTGCCTTCGATAAGAAACCTCTTACCCGCAAGGAACGCGCAAATAACGTTAAAAAGCGGGATGTATTCGCCAAATACGGCGATCAGGCTAAGAAAGTGCTTGAAGCTCTGCTTGAAATGTACTCCAACGAGGGTATCTATCAGATAGAGGATACGCAGGTATTGAAGCTCGATCCATTTATCAGGATGGGCAAGCCTTCCACTATCGTCAAGCTGTTTGGCGGTAAGGATGGTTATTTGCGGGCTGTAAGAGAGCTTGAAAAAGAAATATACAAGGTGGTATCCTAAATGAGCAATGACTATGTTTTAGGTCTCTCACCTACAGATTTTGAAAAGCATTGTTATGATATTTTAAAAGGGTATGCTGAAGAAGAA
>JAILFE010000233.1 GCA_024697725.1 Oscillospiraceae bacterium | reverse complement strand
GCGGCATCTCCGTGGGCGATGAGGTGAATGCATCGATAGACAGGGAAAGACGTCTTTCGATAATGCGCAACCACACCTGTGCCCATCTTCTGCAGGCGGCTCTCAGAAATATCCTCGGCGACCACGTACATCAGGCAGGTCAGCTCGTGGATGCCGAGAGAGTCCGTTTCGACTTCTCGCATTTTGATGCGCTCACAGCCGATGAGCTGAGGCGCGTCGAGCATACTGTAAATTCATATATCATGGATGCAGTTCCCGTCACGATGACCGAAATGCCGATAGAGGAAGCAAAAAAGCTCGGGGCTATGGCTCTCTTCGGAGAAAAATACGGCGATGTCGTCCGCGTTGTCGAGGCAAAGGGTCAGTCCGTTGAATTCTGCGGCGGAACTCATGTTGACAACACTGCAAAGCTCGGTCTTTTCAGGATACTCTCCGAAAGCTCGGTCGCATCGGGAGTAAGACGCATCGAGGCCGTTACCGGCTCAAATGTTCTCAGTCTGATAAATGAATACAAGGATCTGCTTGTGCGCTCCTCGGAGGCTCTCAAACTCGGCAATTACAACGAACTGCCCGAAAAGTGCGCGGCGGCGGCTGCCGAGATAAAATCTCTCGAAAAGGAAAAGGCAGAGCTCAGTTCAAAGCTCGCATCCTCGGAGCTCGGCGATATCCTCAAGAATACCGTCGATGTGAACGGCGTGAGCGTTGCAACGGCTGTTCTCAAGAACACCGCTCCCGATATGCTCCGCTCAATAGGCGACGAGATAAAGGCAAACAATCCTCTTACGATAGCAGTTATAGCTGCCGACAACGGAAAGAGCGCATCCATACTCTGCGTATGCGGCAAGGATGCGGTAGCAAAGGGCGCTCACGCAGGCAAGATAGTCAAGGAAGTCGCTGCACTGACAGGCGGAAAGGGCGGCGGACGCCCCGACAGCGCAATGGCAGGCGCGGGAGATGTTTCAAAGCTCGCAGAGGCTCTCGGTAAGGCTGCCGGGATAGCGGGCAATGCAATAAAGTAATATAAGGAGCGTATCATTATGAGTGACTGCTTATTCTGCAAGATCATCGCGGGAGAGATACCCTCGAAGAAGGTTTACGAGGACGAGCTGGTTTATGCGTTTGAGGATATCGCGCCTACTGCGCCGGTTCATTTTCTTGTGATACCGAAACAGCATATCTCAAAGCTGAGCGACGTTACCGAAGAGAACAGCGCTGTTATCGCGCATATATACGAGGTCATCGCAAAGATCGCCAAGGAAAATGAGGCTATGAAGGGCGGCTTCCGCGTTGTCACCAACTGCGGCGAGAGTGCAGGACAGAGCGTTTTCCATATCCATTTCCATGTACTCGCGGGCAGAGATCTCACCTGGCCCGCAGGCTGACAGTATTACCCGGCATAATATGATATGACTCGGAAAATGGCTTATGTCGGCTTTTCCTTTGCGGCGGGCTTGTTTATCGCCATGACCGCAGGGGATATACCGTCTGCGGTGATGATCGCCGTTCTTGCGGTCGCCTCGGGCATATCCGCAGCAGCACACGCAAAGGGCATATCCCCCGCAAGGACCGTGACCGCCGCCGTCTGCTGCATCTGCGCGGCTGTCGGGATAATGTACTGCAAGGCCTACGAACATACGGTATATGACCGCGCTGCCGCATATATCGGCAGCGCGTTTCATTACAGCGGCAGGATAACCGGTATCAGTGAAGCGGGCTCCGACAGGGTCATATATACCCTGAAAGGCAGTATAAACGGCAATACCCCCGCGTCTATAGTCCTCTATGCCCCCGGCGCCGACTGCTCCCCGGGGGATGATATCACATTCTATGCCAAGGGCAAAGGGATAACCGACAGCTATACCTTCCCCGCAGAGAGCTATTACAAGTGCCGCGGGATATATCTGTGTGCCGAGGCAAACAGTGTCACTATCACACATAACGACAGCTTTTCAGCAAAGCGTATCGCATACCGCTTTGAGAAATACATATCCTCGCTTATCGGGTATTCTCTCGGCGGCAGAGAGGGAGATATGCTGACCGCCATGCTCACAGGCAGCAGATCGGGCGTATCAGAGCAGATGAAGACTGCGCTTTACCACCTCGGCTGCGGGCATATCATGGCGGTTTCGGGCATACATCTGACAGTGCTTTTTGCTTTTGTATACCGCCTTCTCCTGCTGATACCGCATATGGGAAAAAAGCCGGCTATGCTGATATCGTTCATACCGGCGTTATTTTTCTGCTGTGCCTCTGGGATGAGCATCTCAGCGGTGCGTGCGCTCATCATGCTCGCTTTTCTGAATGCGGGAACGTTTTTCATGCGCAAAAGCGATACGATGAATACCCTCGGTATCTCTGTCCTTGCTCTCACACTGCCTATGCCGTATGCTCTGCTCGACAGCGGACTTATACTCTCCTTTGCGGGAGCTATCGGTATCGGAGCTGTTGCACCCGCTGTCACGAACGCGATATACGACGGATCGGAGCATGAGCCAAAGGAAAACAGGCTGAAATACAGGCTGATAAACATTCCGGTATCATCACTTTGCGTATATCTTACGGTATTTCCCGCCGCTGTGCTCATATTTGACGAGGTATCCGTGATATCGCCGATAACGAACATACTGTTCGTGCCGCTCTGTACGGCGGCTCTGATATCCGGCTTTCTTGCGGCGGCGGTATCGTTCATCCCCGTGCTGCCGACAGCATTCCTCACGATAGCGGGACTTTTCTGCAAGCCTGTGCTCGCAGCCGCGGATATCGCCTCTGAAGTGCATCTGTTCACTCTCCCGTCGGGAAGCGGCGCGGCAAGATACATAACGGCGGCGGCAGGACTGATGATAATACTTATCTATCCTTCAAGGATAAAGGACAAGGCACTGCGAAGGCTCGTGTTCGCGGCAGCTCTGACAGCATCTGCATCGGCTCTGCTCATATCAGGCATATACAGACAGCGTCAGCTCGACAGAACGGCACTTACATATCTGTACGATTCCGGCTCGGCTGCCGTTATAGTATGCAGCGGGAAAAACACATCGGTATTCGCTCTTACGGGCGGCACCTCCGGTATGTGCGGGAAATATCTGCGCTCACGAGGGATATATTCGCTCGATATGATACTTCTTGCAAAACGCCCTGCTTCTTCGGCGGCGGAGTATTCACGCGGATATGTTACCGCATCATTTTTCGTCCCCGAGGGGATGATATCGGCGGACGATCTCCCGGGCAGTGCTGAAATGTACGAATACCGCAGCGGCGCCGTTATCGACGGCGGATACTATACCGCAGCGATAAATGACAATGCTTTCGTATTCACGATAAACGGAACTTCGGTCACGGTGTCCGGCACAGAAGGCGATATCGTCTATAAAGGAGAAAATGCCGACACCGCCTGCACCGAGTATATATTTGAAAACGATACTGTCACCGAAAGGATGATATTTGATGGCTGATATAACAGAAGCACAGCTTCGCGCCGATCTGAAAAACAACAAGCTCTCAAATACCTATCTGCTTTTCGGGCCGGATCACTATACGATAAACGCATACGCGAGGTCTATAATAAAAAAAGCGCTCGGCAGTGCGGACAGGGATATGAACCTTCACGAATTTGAGGGAAAAACGCCCGATATCAGCGCGATCACGGATGCCTGCGATTCGCTCCCCGTATTTGCGGACTACAATGTCTGCACTGTGGACGATCTGCGCATCGGCGGCGTGAATGAATTCAGCAAGGACAAATATGATATGCTGATATCGGCGATAAAGGATATGCCTGAAACGACGGTATTTATCATATACTACAGCTCTATCGACATATGTGCGGGCAAAAAGAAGGCGGACGCCCGCTACAAGCGCCTTGCCGACAACTGTGCGAAATACGGCACAGCCTGCTTTTTCCCTTACAAAACGCCTGCCGCGAACGCGCCGCTCATCGCGTCATATGTGAAAAAGCGCGGCGGAAGTATATCTGAGCGCGATGCCATGCATCTCTCGGAGCTGTGCGCGGGAAATTCGGGTCTTATCTACAGTGAGACGGACAAGCTGCTCTCATATGCAAACGGAGCGCCGATAACTTCCGATATGATAGATATGCTCTGTGTCGGTCAGAACGATGCAAAGATATACGAGCTCACCGATGCGGTCATGCGCCGCGACAAAACAGCCGCGATAAAACTCTTCCGCGAGCTGTGCGATATGCAGTCGGAGCCGATAGCGCTGCTTTACGGCATACAGGGCTCAGTCATCGACCGTTTCCGATTATCTATGGGAACCTCCGCAGGGCGATCCCCCTCGGATATCGCCTCGGATTTTTCATACGGTGCGCGTTCGTTCGCACTGACCAAGGCGGCGAAGGGCGCCGGAAGATCAGACCCCGGACAGCTCGCAGGATATATACGGCTGCTCATCGACTGCGAGCGTCAGCTCAAATCAAGACCGACCGCTCTTCATACCGTAATTATGGAGGAAACTATCATCAGAATGCTGTCATGCTGACAGAGCAATAACAGGAAAGGGTAGTGTCAGAATATCATTCATCTCGAACAGGCAGTGATCGTTGAAGGAAAATACGATAAGATCAAGCTGCAGACGATATTCGATGCCGTGATAATCACAACGAACGGCTTCGGGATATACAAGGACAGGGAAAAGGCTGCCCTTATCCGCCATTATGCCGCTACAACGGGCATAATAATACTGACCGATTCGGACACTGCGGGATTCCGCATCAGGCAGCATCTGAAAGGAACGGTCGGCGGTAACATAAAGAACGTATATATCCCCGAGATATTCGGCAAGGAGCGCCGCAAGGCAGTCCCGTCGAAGGAGGGGAAGCTCGGTGTCGAGGGGATAGACAATGATATAATAATCGAAGCGTTCAGACGTGCGGGGATAACCGCTGCCGAAAGGGACAACAGCGACCCCATAACACGCGCAGATATGTACGAGCTCGGATATTCGGGAAAGCAGAACTCCTCCGCACGGCGCAGAGAACTGCTCGGATATCTTGATCTGCCGGTGCTGCTCACGACGACCGCAATGACAGAGCTCCTTAATACTATGATGAGCAGAAAAGAGTTCTATTCGGTCACCCAAAAGCTCTTCGGCGATATAAAATCGGAGGTATAGCCTTTAAATGGTCTTTTCAAGTCTTGTTTTCATATATTTCTTTCTGCCGATAGTCATGGTGCTGTATTTTTTCGGCGGTATAAGATACAAAAACATAATACTCTTTATTTCGGGACTTGTATTCTATGCATGGGGCGAACCGTTCTATATCTGCATAATGCTGATCTCCACCGCGATAGACTATACCGCCGGGCGGTTCATGGACAAATTCGACAATGACGATAAGAAACGCAGGATATGTCTGCTCGTATCGGTCATAATGAACATATCCCTGCTTGCGTTGTTCAAATACAGTGATTTCTTCACAAACAACATAAACAGCATATTCCATACCTCTGTCACAAATCCCGTGATACTCGCAAACAAGCGCGTGAATCACATATTCCCGTTCTCCTTCGGACTTTCGGAGGATCATGTGGCGCTCCCGATAGGGATATCCTTCTTCACATTCCAGAGTATGTCATATACTATCGACCTTTATCTGCGCAAGATCAAGGTACAGAAGAGCTTCATAGATTTCGCGGCATATGTCTCGATGTTCCCGCAGATAGTGGCGGGGCCTATCGTAAGATATGAGGATGTCGCCGCAGAACTCAATACACGCACGGTGAATATGTCGAAGATAAGCCTCGGCATAGGCATATTCATAAAGGGACTTGCAAAAAAAGTCCTGCTCGCAAACAGCATAGGTATGCTCTGGACATCGGTAAAATCGCAGGATCTCACACAGATATCCGCACTCACCGCATGGCTCGGCATACTCGCCTTTACATTCCAGATATACTTCGATTTCTCGGGATATTCGGATATGGCGGTTGGGCTCGGAAAAATGCTCGGCTTCAACTTCCCGCAGAACTTCGACCACCCGTATATATCAAAGAGCGTTTCGGAATTCTGGAGAAGATGGCATATAACCCTCGGCACATGGTTCAAGAACTATGTATACATCCCCCTCGGCGGCAACCGCAAGGGAAAGCTCCGCACACTGCTCAATCTGCTGATCGTATGGGGTCTCACCGGTATGTGGCACGGCGCAAGCTGGAATTTCATACTCTGGGGGCTCTATTTCGGGATACTCATAATCATAGAGAGGATAGGCTTCGGCAAGGTGCTCGAAAAACTGCCCTCACCGGTGAGTATCGCCTATACCTTCCTTATGGCTGTATTCGGATGGATACTGTTCGATACCGATTCACTCACCGATGCATGGCACCTTTTCTCGGCAATGTTCGGCGGGAACGGCATCGGCGCGGACAGCACGGGACTTTACTATCTCTCGGAATATATAATTACGCTCATCATATGCATATTCGGCGCGACAGATATCCCTATGCGCCTTGTAAGCAGGGCAAAACGCAAGGCAGGCACTGTCTCGGCATATCTTTCTCCCGCACTCAACGCGGCGGCACTGCTGGTATGCACGGTATTCCTTGCCGATGCGACATATAACCCGTTCATGTATTTCCGCTTCTGACGACGCGGGAAAGTACCCAATACCAAAAAGGAAGTATCGCTCTTGAACAAGAAACGCAGAAAGCATAAGAGAAAAAAGAACATCCCTCCTGCAAAAAAGGTCACGGTATCCGAGATCGAGCGCATGGGGAGCGTCAAGCGCAAACATATCATCGCTGTATCGGCGATATCAATGATATCCTTTTTTGCGATACTGCTGATATTCCAGCTCATGACGGTCTTCAGTGAAAAGAAGACTTTTTCAGAGCTTGAGAACCGCACTCTCGAAAAATTCCCGAAGTTCAGCGCAAAGAGCTATTTCAGCGGCTCGTTTGCCGATGATCTTGAAGTATATACCGCCGACCATTTCTTCTGCCGCGATGAATTCATAACGATTAAGACATATATCGATATGGCTGTAGGAAAGCACGAGCGCAGCGGCGTATACATCCTCAAAGACCGCCTTGTGCAGCG
>JAILFE010000421.1 GCA_024697725.1 Oscillospiraceae bacterium | reverse complement strand
ATGAAGAGCGCCGCTGCTTCGGCGATCGCAGCTTCGGTAAGTGAGGATGAACTCACTGCCGAGCGCATACTCCCCGATCCGTTCGACAGGAACGTTCCGAAGGCAGTGGCAAAGGCAGTTGCGGATGCGGCGGTAAGATCCGGCGTTGCACGAATAAAGCCGTAACGGAGGTAAAAAGCAGTGACTATCAATTATATTCCCAACGGAGTCTGCTCGCACAATATCAGCGTGACCGTCTCCGATGACGGCATAATCGAAAATGTTACATTCACAGGCGGATGCAGCGGAAATACACAGGGCGTATCCCGTCTCTGCGAAGGGATGAAGGTCGATGATGCGATCGGCAGGCTCGAAAACATAAAATGCGGTACAAGGAACACATCCTGTCCCGCCGAGCTCGCAAAGGCACTGAAAAAAGCATATGCACAGGGCGAAGGAGCGTAAGCATCTGATACTGCTTGGTATACTGGCAGCACTGGGACTTGTCTTCTTCATACTCCCCGTCACGGTAAAGATAGTGAATATAGGCAATATAGCAGGAACGGCGATTTGCCTGATACTGCTTGCCGTCTCGCTGAGATATGACAAATTCGCGGGAATGACGGAGCATATGCGTGAAACGCCCGCAGGAAGGATAGTATTCACGCTGATATGTGCCTTTCTTGCGCTGTGTATAGGTATCGCAGTCGTGCTTTCGGGACTGATGATAGGAAACATTGCACAGAAAGCGCCCGAAAACCAGAGCTGCACCGTGATAGTCCTCGGCTGCAAGGTCCTCAACGGCAGACCGAGCCTGATGCTCGGTCACAGGATAAAGGCTGCATATGATTATCTGAACAGGAATCCCGCCGCAAAATGCATAGTTTCCGGCGGACAGGGCAGCGACGAAGCGATATCCGAAGCGGAATGCATGAAAAACGAGCTCGTGCGCATGGGCATAGACCGGAGCCGCATATACACCGAGGACAGGTCAACGAGCACGGACGAGAATATCATATATTCAATGGATATCATAGCGGATGAAGGTCTTTCCGGGAATGCCGTGCTCATAACGAGCAGCTTCCACTGCTTCAGAGCGTGTCTTATCTCAAAAAAGCACGGTCTTGACGCCGTATCCTATGCCGCGCATACCTCATGGTATCTCATACCCACTTACTGGCTGCGCGAATGGTTCGGGATATTGTACGAGATAGTTTTAAGGCATTGATATTTCCGATATCAGATATACTCAAAAGAGTTCTGCCCCGGAGCACTTTATATACAAAGTGCTCCGGGGCATTGTATTACTTCGGTTGGTTAGACAGATCGGGAACAAACTTTCTGTTCAAAACATAAATGCACATGATCAAAAATCCAAATCCATATCCCAGCGGTGCGGGATACCACAGTGATTCCAAAAAGAAACTGCCAATAAAGCCAATATAACAAAGACTGCCGCAGGATATAGATATAATTCTTAATAACTTATCCCTGATACCCATAAACAAAAAGAGAAAAGCGCAGCCCATGAACAAGCCCCAGGCGGTATAATCGATCGTCATTTCGATGCTTGGGTAAAAGCCGATCCTGAAATAGTCGGGTATGGATACTCCTTGTGATATAAGTTTTCTTATAACACCAATGCTTGTAATATGAGCAACCGAAGTAAGTAATAATGTACCGCTCAGTGATATCAGCATCAGCCTGCGAAATACAGTCTTTATCCGGCAGGTCTCAGCAAATACAGTCAATACGATCATCATAGCGAAAGCACCGACAACAGTCATAGTCTCCCATACTGTCAATGCCCAGTCCGTTTTTACGATAAGAAACAATGTTACCGATATAAAATACAATACATCACAAATAATGCCGATACGGGCATATTTTTTATGCTTTTGTGTCATTGATCTTTCCTCCGGAGATTATTAACTCTCATATCAGTAACGATTATAACACGACATCGCCGCAATGTCAATAAAAAAGCCATAGTACTTCCGACTACGGATTTAGGAATACTATGGCTTGATTCTTTTATATTTTTTTGAATGCAGAAAAATAATCATTCAACTCATCATGATGCCGAGTATCGTCATGGATGCATTCTCATCGCCATCGTAGGGAACGAGCTCTACCGTATGATGCTTTGTCTCATCCTCAATGAAAACGGACGCCGTTGCGCCGTAATTACCCCAGCCGCCCCTGAAATCGGAATCTATGCTGCCGCGGCGTTCACCGTCTACATATACGATATATCTGCCGCCCTTTCCGTCGGTCGTTTTCAGATAGAAGAACCCGAGCGTTCGGCAGTCCGCTTCAAAGCGGAGAGTTCCGCCGCTGTCCGTGACCCAGTTTTCGGGGAACATACCGGGATATACACTGTTGCTGCCGACATCAAAGCCCTCCCCTTCGGTATCGAGCGTAGAGGGATAGTACATTTTCGCGTCACTGTAATAATCCTTTGTCAGCGGCGGCGCAGTGAACGAGGTGTCGGCGGGCTCCGGAAGAGCGCCGTTTTCCTTGAGGCTGTCATATATCTCTTCCGTATATCTGCCGATAAATCTGCCTGTCAGTATGTGACCGTTATCGTTCGGGTGGATATTGTCGGGAGAGATATCCTTCCAGTCCAGCGTCCCGGCGGTCACCTCGGGATATACCGCATCGCGCCAGCTGAGCATAGGAAGGTCATAAGCCTCCCCTATCTCACGATGGACATTCTGAAGGCTCGTGCCGTTTTCCTGCGTCATGAACAGCAGTATCACCGCGGGCTCGGACTTGTGCAGAAGTATCTTCCTGACAAGGCTGTCGTAGGAATACTTATTAGTCGCCGCGTTGGTATCATTGACCGAAAATTCCACTATCACGATATCGGGGTCATACGCAAGGAGCTGTTCATCGACACGGTTGACGCCGAGATAGGAATCGGTGCCGCCTATCCCCGCATTGACAAGAGTTATCTCACTTTCGGGGAATTTTTCCTCCCACCATTTGCAGTATACCGACGGATAGGCGTTTGCGGGGCTTGACGCCGCTGTCCCCTGCGTTATAGAGCCGCCTATCACTCCGATAGTTATCGGCTGACCGCTTTCGCCCTTCATGAAGGCTTTGCAGAGCCTTGCAGTATCGCCAACGCTCAGCAGTCCTCTTTCATACATCTCGTCGGTGATGCCGTCGGAAAGGTCTACAGGCACAGGCTTTGTTTCCTGTTCTTCTGTTTCCGAGACAGCTCCGGTGGTTTCAGCAGCTGTCTCTGCGCTTTCCGTGACTGTTTCGGCAGCAGTTTTTATTTCGGTCTCCGAAACAGCAGTCTCTGCGGCGGATGTCACATTACCGGCGGGTGTGCTGCCGCAGGCAGATGCACAGATCATAACAGCAAGCATCGCAGCAAGCCTTGATATCATTCTTTCCTTCAAATCCTCATCCCCCGGTAAAGTTCGTCCGGTATTTGCTTGGCAGATACCGGACTGTTTCATGTATTTATTATTCTATCGAACGTACTGCTGCCGAGCTCGTCAAAGAATGCCGATGCCATAGCAGCAGCCGCGCTGAATGCAACAGACGGCTCGTTCGTGGATATGCTGAATTCACTGTCGATATAGCATTTTCCGGGCGGTGTCCCCTCGCGCAGTCTCCAGTTGGAATATTCATCGTTCAGACTGCGGTTCGGTCCGCATACCACAAGCCCCGGAAGGGGGAAGGAACACTCACGCAGTCTTGACATCGCGTGATGCGGACGATGAGGCGAATCCTTTGTGCTTCCGGTGATATAGCTTATACCCACAGGATTTTTCCCGAGGAGATAGTGCATCATCGAAGCGGCATAGTCAAGATATTTATCCATCCCGAATATCATATACGCCAATTCACATACGATGCAGTCAGAAAGTACGGTCAAATTGGAATACTCATTGTAAGCCGTGCGTCCCTGGGCGCAAAGCGCTGTCCCGAAGCCGCAGCCAGCAGAGGCTGAGATGAGCTTATCGGCTCTGTCGCCTATCTTCTTTTTAAGGAAGAACAGCAGCGAGCTGTCTTTTTTATCGCCGTTCATCAGGTATGACACAGCTCCGAAGCCGCCTGTACTGTTGAATGCAAAACCAGTGGTATCTGCTGTGCCGGCAAGCTCCGAAAAACGTTTGCTGAATGTTTCGTTACCTGTGAGTGCGTACATCTCTGCCGCCGCCCACATCATATCGTCATTATAATCATTGTCCGGGATATCACCGTAACCGCAGGCAGATGCACCCGACGGAGGAGTCCACGGCTCACTGCCGGGGCTGTTCACTATCCATATCCAGCTGTTCGTGGCTGCTCTGCTGAGCCTTCTCGAAAAACGCACATCCTTGTCGGAGAATACCCTTGCGGCAAGCGCCGTTACCGCTGTGAAGAGTATCGTGCTCTGCACCGAAACGGGGAATACAAAATATTCCGCCGAATCCTCGTGCGGCGGCTCCGGCCATGCAGGGAGCGAGGAGGTATCGAATTTATGCAAGACACCACCATCGGGTGACTGCATCTTCAGAAGCCATTCAAGCCCCCAGCGGCATTCATCAAGGATATCGCACGCAGACCCGTCCGATGCAAAGCTGTTAGGATAGAGCTGATACGCATACAGCATGAAGGCACAGGTAAGCGCCGCAACACAGGTATACTTGCCGTATGTACCGCCGCAGTGCCAGCCTCCCGTTACATCGGTGCTGTGATCCCCGAAATAGAGTCCTGTCAGCGAGCTGTGGCATTTCGGGTGTATGAAGTCCTGAAAATTATGCTCCGTCATACCGGCAGCGTCGAGCGAAAAATCATACCCGCAGCGGTTGTAATGTATCCCCGATATAACGAGCTTTTTCAGAAAGGCATAAGCATCATCCGCAATAATGAACGGATCGGATACCCTGTAGCCGCACTTTATCACGAATTCCCCGGTGCGCTTCAGAGATGAAAAATCGGCGATCCTGATAGTCTCCCCGGATTCGGGATCCTCGTGTGCCTCGGACAGCAGCCCTACATAGGCATTATCCCTGTTTTTTACATCATAAACGGAAAAACGCCCGCTGCCCGTTGTGCAGACAGCAGTCTTGCACGCCGAAGGCAGATAGCCGCATAAGCTGACAAATATCTTTTTATGCACGGTACGCTTCTCCTTTCCGGCTAATATGACACGGTCTGCAATAATACACGGCATTCCGATATTCACACTGCCCTGATGATCCCCGGCAGATGATCTGCACCGGGATCTGAGTGTCCGGACCGCATAAAAGCAAATTCCCACTCAATTGTATTATACCCTATAAAACCGGTATCTTATAGCAGTATTTTTTTAGATTTTATAAATAATAATTGAACAGCAGGACTTTAAGCAGGAACGCCGCTTTTGAGGGATATCTGCACTGTCAATCGTTTTGATATAATTCACAAATTCATGATACAAAAATTGTAACAAACGACTAATTTGTGCTTTGCGGTAATTAAAAATGGAAATATCGTATTTACAATACAACTCTAATGTGGTATAATTTATCGAGCAGTATATCTGCTGCCGCAAAGCTGCAAAAAGATCATATCAGATGCCCGCATCATTATGCTTTGATCCGCAGATCGGGAAAATTCAGAAGAAAGTGTCCCAACATGGAGGCAGTCAGAAAAAATGAAGATCAAAGATACACTTGCGGTCGTCATGATTCTATGTATGCTGATCCCATTGATAATGACCGCTGCTTTCGACACTAATTATCTTGAGGAATATGAGCACAGTGTCTGCATCCGTAGGAACAGATCCTATTCACAGGCAGCCGCAAATGCGATAAGCACTGTATTTTCCGATATATTCAGCAGTATGTCCGCGCTTGCTTCGAGCAGAACTATAAAGAGCTATGCAGACACCGTTCTCTCCGGAGCTCCGGAGGATTACAGCGGACAGGATATGAACGAGCTTCTCGGCGTTTTTTCCGGCGTATACAATCCCATCGATGTGCAGATAATCGGCAACGACGGTGTGGTAAGGGCTTCGACAAAGAAAGAGCTCACAGGTACGCTGTCAAACATATATACGATAGGCTGCGATACCGAAAACGGCGTATCCTACCTTTTTGTACATATGAGCGGTGATGCTCCGAATGCCGCTTTTTCCGTCCGCAGGCTCATCTACAATTCCGACAACGATGCAGTAGGCATGATATGTGCGGTATACAGCTATAATATCCTGCGTGAAACTGTGGATAAGGTTGCCTCAGAAGACTATATCAGATATATCATAACCGACGGTGCCGGGAATATGGTGCGCTTTCCGTACAACTCCGTGAGGGTCGCAGATTCGGATGCCGAGTACAAGATCTTCGGCAGCACACTTTCAGCGGCAGATCCTGATGACGGCTATGATTACACCTATGAACTCAAGCCGCGCAACGTGTTCATTGCCGATGCGACACACGGCTGGAAGGTGATAAGCATCGCCGATCTCTATGAGTTCGGCAAGACGAAAGAGAGCAATGTGACGAGAACTATACTCCTTGCGATCGTGTTTTCCGCGCTTATCATAGTTTTCGTGAATATGCATCTAATACCGATCTCAGAGATATCGGAATTTCTCGACAAAAAACGCAAGGGCAACGTTCTTCTGCATCTGCCGGAGAAAGCCCCCGGGGAGATCGGCGCTATCTACAGGAACTTCAACGATCTTTTTGACAAGCTCGCGGGAAGTGAGCTGCGATACAGGAAGATCGCCGAAATGACTGATAACATCGTGTTCGAGATAAATTTCAGAAAAAAAACGGTCACGATGTCCAACAGCTTCAACAGGAAGTTCTCATTCCGCCCGGAAAGTGAGAGCATAGAGGAGAGCTTCCTGTATAAATGGCACCCACATAAGAATGATTCAGTCAGGTTCCGTGAGGATATCGACAATATCCTCACAAAAGGCGAAAAGCTTGAGGGCGAATACCGCTTCAAGGATCTGTACGGCGAGTTCTGCTGGGTGAAGATCAAGGCGGAAAAGCTGCGCGACAGGGAAAACGATCCTTACGCGATAGTCGGGGTCATCGTTGATATCGACAAGGAAAAACGCAGCGAGATGCATCTTATAAAACAGGCGACCTATGACAATCTGACCCAGCTCTATAACCGCGAGACATTCATAAAGATGCTCTCGGATGATATAGATATATCGGTGAAGAGAAATTCTCTTGCCGCCGTAATGTTCATAGATCTTGACAATTTCAAGTTCTTCAACGACCACTACGGTCACGCCTGCGGCGACGAGGTACTGAGATTCACCGCTGAGACCATCAGGGATATCACCTCAGGACACGGCTTCGGCGGCCGCTTCGGAGGAGACGAATTTGTCGCATATCTCAACGGCTGCAAGCTTGCCGAAGATGTGGGCGTACGCGCCGGCGAGATAATAGAGATACTCGGCAGCGGGTTCATATCCGCATCGACCGGGCAGAAGCTGACTATCACCTGCAGTATCGGCATCGCCTTCTACGGCGAAAACGGGACATCGAGCTCCGAGCTCATAGCTGCGGCGGACAGAGCTATGTACAAGATCAAGAAAAGCGGAAAATCCGCATATTCTTACGCACGCCCGGATGATCCGCAGATAAGCGAGATCGAGAATACCGCAACGCCCATAGATCCTGCGGAGACCGGCGATGACTAAGATACCGGCGTACAGATAAGATAAGATA
>JAILFE010000065.1 GCA_024697725.1 Oscillospiraceae bacterium | reverse complement strand
GGTGTCGAGACAGAGTATATTTTCCACTGTGCGGAACGATCTTGCCGCCACATATTCTGCTGTTGCAAGATCGTTGCCGCCAAGATAGACTATGTGATCGCAGTTGTTGAGTATCGTCAGGGACTGCGATCTTGTGTACATTCCCTCAAGCTGAGAAAGACTTTGCAGTATCACGCTTACGGATATCTCTCTTGAACGTATGACCGAAATCATCCTGTCAAAATCCGGGATATATGCATTCGATGCAAAATCATCGAGAATTATCCTTACAGGCTGCTCAAGCCTTCCGTCCGGCATTTTATCCGCTTCACGGCAAAGCACCTGCATCACTTGCGTGTAGAAAACATTCACGAGCCCGTCAGCGGAACGGTCGGTGTCGCTTATATTCAGAAATACCGCGCACTTTTTTCGTCCGAGATCGTTTATCCGGAAATCATACGGTCTGTCTCTGAACATATGGGAATATTCCTTCGCGGAAAAAACATCGAGCGCGGAGGATACGAACTGGATTATGCTCGCCCACATCTTATCAGCCGTCATGGAAGCCTTGAATAGTCTGTATTTTCCTACGGCTGCGCTGTCCGGCTGAAGCAGCGCCCATTCATCGAGAAACGGTATGGAAGCTCTGCCCGCCGTTGACTGCACGCAGAGCAGCCGGAGTATCTCGATAACGCTGACCATATTCCTGTCTTTGGGGACCAATGCTTCCATTACAAAGCCTATGATGCATTCGAGCACCTGCCTTGCGCTTATGACCCAGAATTTTTCGTTTTTGTCAAGACTGTCAGGGATAAGCGTGTGAGCTATGGAAGCCACCGCTCGCTGATCGTATTTCTGCCCGTCTGCGGGAATATAGCTCAGGGGATTGTATGAGCTCGAATCCTTCGGAGATGTAAAATTTATTACATAGACACTGTATCCTTTTTCTTTAAGACCCGGAGCGAGCATCCTGTACAGTGTATTTTTAGTGTCAGCGGTGATTATGCTTGATTCAGAACGCATGATGTTCGGTATTACATATCCGGTTGTCTTGCCCGAGCCGGACGGACCGATTATGAGATCGTTGTTATTGAGCCCTGTCAAACGTGTATCGTTTGATATGCTCTTTCCTGCTCCGAGTATTCTTGTATCACGCATAAGACCCCTCCGTTCATTCAAGTGAGCTGATTATTTCAGTCGCAAAACCGTGATCTACTGCCTGCTGCGAATTGAAATAAGTCTCTGTTGCTGTCTGTTCGTAAACATCTTCTATCTTCTGCCCTGTTCTCTCCGATATTATTTCACAAAGCTCGTACTGGACTGTCCTGAGCATATCGAGAGCTGTCTGTATGTCGTTCGGTCTCTTTCCGGTAAAATCGCTCCCGTTGCTGGGGTCATGTATCATCAGCCTGCTATGCGGGAGCATACAGCGCCGGTCGCCGCCGAGAAAGATTATCGAGCCCATGCTTGCTGCTGTTCCTATGCATACGGTCCTTATCCGCGATCTTATCATTCTCATGCAGTCGTAAACTCCGAGACCGTCGCTTACATTTCCGCCGGGGCTGTTTATATATACCGTGATATCCTCCCCGGGCGCTGCACTGTCAAGATACATTAGCTGCGATATTATGCGGGAGCAGCTTTCTGTATCAACGGCTCCGAGCATGAATATCTTTCGCTGGCTCATGAGAACGTCTGTAAGTATTATCGGCTGATAGCCCCTTGCACTCTCCATTATCACACTTACGGGATTCTGAACTGTCATAATGCATCTTCCTTTCTGTGTTTCATTATCTGCGGGATGATCTGTCAGACAGCAGCCTTACTGCATAGCAGATGAGCACCGGCACCTCCCTCAGAAAATACGTTATATCATAAAGAATTTTCGATATCCCGGCAATTATGCGCTGCTTTCTTTTTATTATGTCATATCTTGCGCCGCTTCCGGTATAGCTGCACATTATCGGACGCTTGTTCTGTTCTAAGCGCCCGTATTTTATAAAAGGCATAGCCATCAGGTGAAAAACTATATATGCGCCGGTATCCGTTACTGTTTTTTTCGGGTGAGATGAATACTTTTCATTGTAATCCAGCATTTTCACGGCAATGAAGAGCAGCTGACCTATCACAGCATCCTCGTTTGCCTTATGGTATGCACCGGGACGGAAATCATAGATATAATCCTCGTCTGCTGATGAATAGGTCATTATGCGCTCTTCAACGTTCTTTATATACTGCCTGCCTGCATAGCTTCCGTTATAATATATTTGCATCGCCTTAAAATAGGTTCTTACAGGCATATGCAGGAACAGCAGGATATTTTCCGGACAACAGCTTGCCGGAAACATCAGCCTGATATCTTCCAAGCTCATGTTTGAGCCGGTCTTCTTATTAATCACATGATATTTTGCGCCCGCCGGGGATAAGCCGTATTTTTTTCTGAATGCTTCAAGAGTCATCATTATGCAGATCTCCTTTCTTCACTCCGGTGATGCTTTCCACAATGTCATATACCCAGTCGTATGATGCTGACTGTGACCCATTATCCGGTTCTTCGGATTGCGTTATATAATACTGGGATGAAAAGTTCTTTTCCGAGACAGATGCAAGCGCTCTCATGATCTCAAGAAACGGTTCTCTTTTCTTTCTGAGGGAAGCGGAATGTATCTGCGGGGCATTGGTATCTGCACCGCATATATCGAGCATTGCGAATATCTCCGTCATCAGACCGCTGTATACCGATCCTTTTCCGGTGCTGCAGGGCATATGCTTCTTCAATGTCGATGCAGCCTCAGCGTCAAAAATATCATTGATCCCGGCATCATAAAGAAACGAGATCAGCCTTATTATCAGTTCGCCTGAATAATCCGTGCTCATAAACTCTTCAAGTGTCATCATGATAATGATCTCCTTTCTGATCTGTCTTCCGGTATGCGAATAGTGTTTGCCTGCCATTATTTTGATGACCCCGATACTGCCGCTGTGCGGACTTTCATTGCAGGGCGCGCGCGTCAGACGGCGCATATGCACACTATCCTGCAAATCCGGGGGACAGGCTGTTCAGTTTTCAAGGTGCAAAAAAGGAAAGAAAAAGAACTACTAAACTTAATCTGCGAATAACATCGTCAGGGTATACTGCTCCCGCAGTATACGAGTAAAGTTATTCAGAAACTAAGTTTAGTAGTTCTTTTCTTTCCGATACGCTTTTTAAAGCGTATATGCATTATACAACATTATTTTTGTTTTGTCAAGGGGTTTTTGAAATTTTTTTGAATTATTCAATGAATATAGCAAGGCTATTAGAAGAGCGTTAAGTGTTGTTATGAAAGAAGCTGTTCATGCGAAAAGAGTTAAAAAGAGAGAAACTTACATCAAAACGGCAGATCCGAACCATCTAAA
>JAILFE010000140.1 GCA_024697725.1 Oscillospiraceae bacterium | reverse complement strand
CTTATCTACGACAGTCTTGTCATACTGATACTGCGCTCGAAATATGTCATTGAGTATATGAAGACGATAATCATAGATATCCTTTTCGGCATGGCGCCTGTCATATTCATCCTGTCGGGAGCCGTGAGCAACAGGATTCCGTCATACATATGCATACTGCTCAATGTGATATTTCTTCTCGGTATTATCGTATTCGGAAAGGATTATCTTGCTGTAGAGTTCAGGAAGATCAAAAAGTTATAGGTGTTGAAATAATATGAAGAAAGACAGTTCGGTCATAGACAAGATGATAAGCATATACAAGGACAGCTCACAGTCGTTTTCATCAAAGGTGGTAAAGGATGTTCTTATACTGACAGGTCATAAGAAGGAATATCAGTCGGCGGGCTACAAGAAAAAAATGAAAAAGCTCATCCGGCAGAAAAAAATAAGCAGATATCTCTCGGAAAACGGAAATTATCACAGCAGGAACATCGTTACCGTCGGAAACGGGGTCTTCGAGAGCAGGAGCGGCTATGAACTTTTTCTTCCGGAGCCGGGAAAGAAAAGCGGGAAACTGATAATATTCATCCACGGCGGAGGATATGTAAGCGAGGCGACCGTATTCCACCGCGGGTTCTGTGCGCGGCTGTGCAGGGCGCTGTCTGCGCCGGTGTTCATACCGAAATACGGTCTTGCTCCGTTCCATAATATAGATGATGCATTGTCGGAGGTGGAAAAGAAATACAACAGCGCTGTCAGGCATTTCAGCCCGAGAAGTGTTATACTCATGGGCGATTCGGCAGGCGGCGGGCTGGCGCTGTCATTGTGTCTGTACCGCAAAAAGAAGGGACAGACGCTCCCACACAAGCTGGTGCTGATATCGCCGTGGGTGGATGTCACCATGTCAAATCCGGAGATAAACGCCATAGAGGACAGCGATCCTCTACTTTCAAGATACGGTCTGAAGGTGGACGGTGAGATATTCAGTCAGCCGCACGATCCGAATGAACCGCTGATAAGTCCCGTGAACGGCGATCTCCAAGGACTTCCGCCGATGCTCGTCATATGCGGTACAAATGAGATAATATATCCCGATATCAAGCGGTTCTGCAAAAAAGCCTTCGATGCGGGATGTGAGATTAGATTCCATTCGCAGGACGGGATGATACACGATTTTCCGATATATCCCGTGAAGGAGGCAGCAGCAGCCTTCAAGGCTATCACAGGCTTTGTGTGCGAGGACTGATATTGGTAATACTTTCATGGCTGTTTTGACTGTATTATTTCAGCTGATATGTTATTGATACGTTGTGCCGGTCTTTTGCAGTATTTTGTGATATGATAGGAGGGTGCAGGATGTCCGACAGAAAAGCGGTATTTCTCCCTGACTGCGGTGAGAGCTTTATATCGCTGCATACGCCGAACGGCACGCTTTACGGCGGAGACCAGTCCTGCTTTGACAGCAAAAGCTACAGGGATTACGGCTGCGGGGTCATCGCAGCGGCGAATATGATAATGTGTATGCGTTCGCAGTATTCGGCAGAAAACAGCGATTATATGAAGCTCGCAGACAGCATATGCCGCGTTATGCCGCCCGATGCCGACGGGCTGCGCTGGATAAGTGCTTTCAGAAAATTCACGGGCAGACATACGGCTTATTATCCTCTGCGCTTTATAAGCAGAAATGCGCTGCTCGATATAATAGTCCGCTCCCTTTCCGACGGACTGCCGCCTATGATATCGGTATACAATCCGCACGGTTTCCCGATAGAGCATGAATGCGGAGGCTCGGAACGCATAAAAGCGCATTATATGACCGTCACAGGTGTGATACTCGGAGAAAAGCGAACACTTGTGATATCGAGCTGGGGGAAAAAGTATTATATTGATTATGATGTTTTCTATAATAACAATCGTTTCCTGCTGAGGCGCGGCATAGGCTGCGGCATCGGCTCGGGGATATTTGTGGTCAAACGAAAGGATAATAAAAAATAGACATCTTATCGTTGACTTTTTAACAATTATGTTGTATAATAGGATTACTGATAATTTTTAAGAGGTAATTATGGAAAATACAACAAGAGCTGCTGTAATAGCCGTGATCCTGAAGGACAGCGGATATGCAAACGAGGTAAACGGCATACTTCATGAATACAGCGATATGATAATCGGACGTATGGGACTGCCGTACCACAAGAAGAACATAAATATCATCAGCATTGCGGTCGACGGCGAGCAGGATAGAATAAATACTATGGCGGGCAGGCTCGGGCGTATCGAAGGCGCTGCGACCAAGACGATATACGCTCCCCTTTAAAAATCAAATATATCAAATATATTATTTACCTGACATCAAAATTCCGATTTAGATGAAAGCTGAATAGTATTATAGCAAGCTGCATCGTTATGATCCTGACAAAGAGAGCATGACGTATGCCTGCTGTGATCTATCCCGGGACAGACATCTGTTTTCCGGGCATATGACGCATTATGCCGTATATGATATGCGGCGCAGTGCGGTATGACAGGCTGTATCCTTCGGGCTGCGGCTTTTTTATTTTTATTCATGGAGGTCATCCTATGATAAAGATCGCTGTATACGGAAAAGGCGGGATAGGAAAATCTACGCTTTCCTGCAATATAAGCACCGCATTTGCGGCCAAGGGGCTGCGCGTGATGCAGATAGGATGTGATCCGAAGGCAGATTCGACCTCGCTTCTCTGCGGCGGAGAGCGTATCACGACAGTGCTCGACCTTGTGCGCAGCAATAAGCCGTTCGGTCTTGATGATATGGTAAAGAAAGGCTCGATGGGTGTAT
>JAILFE010000131.1 GCA_024697725.1 Oscillospiraceae bacterium | reverse complement strand
AAGAAGCTTCGTGTGGCTGCGTACTGCCGTGTCAGTACCGATAATGACGACCAGCGGGAAAGTCTGGAAACACAGAAGGCGCATTACGAAGCGTGGATCAGTATGCATTCTGACTGGGAAAGTGCCGGTGTGTTCTATGATTTCGGCATCACCGGCACAAAGGCGGATGTCCGCGACGGATTGCAGGCACTCATGTACGAGTGCCGCATCGGGCGCATCGACTATGTGCTGACGAAATCCGTCAGCCGATTCTCCCGCAATACCACGGACTGCCTTGCACTGGTGCGTGAACTGCTCTCTTATAATGTACCCATTTATTTTGAAAAAGAGAATCTGGATACGGGAAGCATGGAGACGGAACTTGTGCTGGCGATCCTGAGCAGTCTGGCACAGGAGGAATCAGCGTCCATTTCCAAGAATGTGAAGTGGGGCAGCCAGAAACGCATCAAAAGCGGAAAGTACAGGGCGGGATGCGCACCCTACGGCTATGAGCTTGACAGCGACGGCAGATATGTGATCATCCCGGAAGAAGCAGACATTGTCCGGTTCATTTTTGAGTCGGTCATTTCCGGCATGGGAACGCATAAGATCTGCAGGGAACTGGTAAGACGTTGTGTGCCGACGCGCAGAGGCGGCAAGTGGAGCACCACAACGATCATGGGTATTCTGAATAATGAGAAGTATGTCGGTGATGTCCGCTACAACAAGACCTATACGGACGACAGCTTCCGCAGGCACAGGAACAAGGGCAGCGTGGACAGTCCGGAAGTGAAAGATCACCATGAGGCGATCATCAGCCGGGAAATGTACGCGACAGCCCATGCCGTACTGGAACAGCGGCTCAAGGAACGCAGCATCCGGCGTGAGGATGAAAAGTACCAGCGGCGGTATGCTTTCAGCAGCAGGATCATCTGCGGGGAGTGCGGCAGCACGTTCAAACGTCATGTGATCTCCAGCGGAATAAGCTGGTGCTGCAAGACGCACCTGACCGATAAGGAAAGCTGTTCTATGAAGTTTATACATGAAGAAGCGTTCCAGTCCGCTTTCACCACGATGCTGAACAAACTCATATTCACCCGGAAGATACTGCTCCGCCCGTATTACAATGCTATGCGCGTGGCAGGCAGTGATGAAAACCTCCGGCGCATCATGAGCCTGAAGGAGAGCATTCAGAAAAATAACGACCGGAAATGCGAACTGAAAAAGCTCCGGGTAAAGAGCATCATTGACGCAGTGATATATAATCAGGAGCTGAACCGCATGGAAAAGCAGAACGAGGAAGCCCGCAGTGAAATACAGAGCCTCAGCAATATTGAGTCCGGTCTGATGCTGCGGGAAACCGAAAAGCTGCTGCATTTTATTGAAGCGGCGGAAATGCTGGACGCTTACGATGAGGAACTGTTCACTTCCTTTGTTGACAGCATCATCGTTTACAGCAGGAACAGCATCGGCTTCAAGCTGAAATGCGGGCTGACATTGAAGGAGACACTATGTACGGATACAAGATCATAAACGGCAGGGCTGTCATCGACGAACAGGAAGCCGGAGTAATTGTCAGCATCTTCAATGGCTATCTTTCCGGGCTGAGCATGAAAGCGGCTGCGGAGAATGCGGGCGTACCGATGCCGCACAGTTCTGTCAAGAGGATCCTGATGCAGGACATCTACATCGGCACCGACTATTATCCCGCGATCATCAGCCGTGAGACTTTTGCAAAGGCGAACGGCAGAAGGATCCATCGTGCGAACCTGCACAGCCATGAAAAGAGGTACACAGCACCGCCTGTTCACAAGGTGTTTGATCTGGCCGGGGCAAAAACGCATTACAACGATCCGGCGCAGCAAGCCGAATACATTTATAGTCTGATAGAGGTGAAAGCATGAAAAACATGACGGTCATTCCGCCGAAGCCGCAGAAAGGCAATGCGGCAATGAAGGAAGAAGTGAAGCGTCTGCGGGTAGCGGCATACTGCCGTGTTTCAACGGACAACGAGGAACAGGCATCGAGCTATGAGGCGCAGATCCAGCATTATGAGGAATTCATCAAGACGAATCCGGAGTGGGAGTTCGTCGGGGTGTACGCTGATGAAGGCATCAGCGCGACCTCGACAAAAGGCAGAGAACGGTTCAACGCTATGATCAATGACTGCAGGGCAGGAAAAATCGACATGATCTTCACGAAGTCGATCAGCCGTTTTGCCCGTAACACGCTGGACTGCCTGAAATACATCCGCCTGCTGAAGGAGATCAACATTCCGGTTTTCTTTGAAAAAGAGTCCATAAACACAATGGACACAAAGGGAGAAGTCCTGATAACCATTGTGATATGCTCAAATAGTAACACCCCAATGTACAGTTTTCAATCATGAGTTTTCATCGCTATACAGCGATTTCTTATCTTTCAACGGCTTATCAAGGAACTTGTAGTAGATGTTAATCACCCTCGGTCTATCAGCGGAATACTCGTCCACGGTCACATACTCAATGAGCTCTAAGCACAGTCTGATTTTGTCAATAATACTTGACACATTTTTCTCGAACAGAATGAAGTACCGAAAGCAGAAGGTCGAAGAAAAAGCAGACAGCAGCGTTTATGCCGCGAAAGCTTATTGACAATGAGTTTGAGTATGGCAGGCTGGTAG
>JAILFE010000084.1 GCA_024697725.1 Oscillospiraceae bacterium | reverse complement strand
ATGGATGAATTCATCACGGATGAAAAATATGATTTCCTCTGCCCTGTGCCGGACGGCGAGGGCGGGATATACTGCATAAGACAGACCGCAGGCGGAGACAAGCCCGGCGGCGCCGGTATAATAAAGGATGTACTGCTTTTTCCGTTCAGGATAGTAAAATCCATATTCGGGCTGCTCAATTATTTTTCTATGATATTCGGAGGAGAATCCCTGCGCAGCGGCGGTTCGGCTGTCCCGGAGCGCACTAAGCACAGGGACGAAAAGCAGATGTTCATCGACGGCAACCGCATAAATGCAGAGCGCAATCTGAAAGCGGAAAAAAACCGCGGTGAGAAATATCCCGGTATCATGCCTGCAAGCCGCGTGCTCATGCATATATCGGCAAGCGGCGAACAGAACGTCATAAAAAGCGGAGTGCTCGATTATACGCTTCTTTCCGACGGGAACATAGCGATATCGAACGGCAGGCATATAATAATATCAGACAGGAACGGCGCGTCTGTGAATGCATATCCTGCTGACAGGGCGGTCTCACTGACCGAGATAGTATGATATCGGTAGTATATGTACATGAGCCGGATGATCTGCAGTGCGGTCAGGCGGTGCTCGCAATGCTGACGGGAACGGATGTCGCAAAGGTCGCAGAGGAGCTGGGCAACAGCCGCGAGACCGATCTTGCCGAGATGAAGTCGTATCTGCGGAAAAACGGATTTTATATCTCGGATAACAGGATCGCCGTGAGAAGCAGGGATATGCTCCCGGAGATATGTCTGCTCAGTCTGGAAACGCCGCGCTGCTGGCACTGGTCGCTTTACTGCGCAGGCGTGTTCTACGATCCCGAGCACGGTGTCATGGACGATTTTCCTGTATCAGAAAGACGCTACTACTGGGAAATTCGTGAACGTGAAAAAGGAGAATAAGCAAGATGATATGCGATAATATACTTGAAGCAATAGGTCATACCCCTCTGATAAGGCTGGGCAAGATGAATGAACCGGGGAATGCCGAGATACTGGTGAAATTCGAGGGTATGAACGTAGGCGGCTCGGTAAAGACCCGCACGGCATACAATATGATAATCCATGCCGAAAAAGAGGGCAGGATAAACAAAGATACCGTCATCGTCGAGCCCACGAGCGGCAATCAGGGCATAGGTCTGGCGCTGGTGGGAGCAGTCAGGGAATATAAGATAATCATAATCATGCCCGATTCAGTGAGCGAAGAGAGAAGAAAGCTCATCCGTCATTACGGCGCAGAAGTCAGGCTCGTGCATGATGACGGCGATATAGGCAAATGCATGGAGGAATGCGTGAATACTGCCCTTCGTATGGCAGAAGAGGATAAAAACGTGTTCGTGCCGCAGCAGTTCTCCAATATAAACAATGTCGGAGCGCATAAGTACCATACTGCCCTGGAGATACTCGAACAGTCGGCAAGGCGGATAGACGGTTTCTGTGCGGGTATCGGCACGGGCGGAACTATCACCGGCATAGGGCATACGCTAAGGGCGCAGTGCCCCGATATAAAGATATGGGCTGTTGAGCCGGAAAATGCCGCGATACTTGCGGGCGGGAATATCGGAACGCATATACAGATGGGCATAGGCGACGGTATAATCCCGGAGATACTCGACAGGAAGATATTTGACGATATCTGCATTATCAGCGATGACGAAGCGATACGCACAGCAAGAGAGCTTGCGAGCAGGGAAGGCATAATGTGCGGGATATCGAGCGGAACGAACGTTGCCGCTGCTCTGAAAATGGCAAGGGAGCTCGGCGAAGGAAAAACAGTCGTTACGATACTCCCCGATACGGCGGAAAGATATTTCTCGACACCGCTGTTTGATGAATAATATAGTTACGGAGAATAAGATATGTCAAAAAAGACACATATAAATGTAAAATGCCCCGGATGCAAAAAGGAATACGAGATGACGATGTGGCAGAGCGTCAATGTTGATCTCGACCCGTCCGAAAAGGAAAAGATAAAGAACGGGACGTTCAATATCGTTGAATGCCCCTTCTGCGGACACAAGGCAAAAACAGAGTATACCTGTCTTTACCATGATATGAAGGGGAAAAAGCAGGTATATGTCCTGCCGGATGATTTTGATTCACAGCTCAAAGAAGTGAACACCTTCGTTACAGGGCTGAAAACAGATGAATTCGGCGTATCGCAGCTTGCGAATGAGGGCTATTCCTTCCGTGCGGTGCATGATTTCAACGAGCTGCGCGAAAAGGTCATAATCTGGGACGAGGGGCTCGACGACAGGGCTGTGGAATTATACAAGGCGGTCATGTATGAGCATCTGACCGAAGAGGGAAACGATATCCGGAAGATATTCTTCTTTGCCGACAAGAGCGGATATTTCTTTGTGCTGTTTATGTCAGACGGAAAGGTCGGCAGAGTAGCGATAGACAAGGCGATGTATGACCGCTTTGAAAAGGAATACGGAAAGAGCATAGCGGGAAATGCCGGGAACGGCAGGTTCGGCGTCATTGATCTGGCATGGGCGCTGAAAACGCTGCCGCACTGAACAGAGGATAATATATGGGATACAAAAAGCAGGTGCGCGTAAGGGCGTTCATATATGTGCTCTGCACCGTTATCATGATCGCTGTGATGATAGTCATATCATTGCTCGTGGGCGGCAGCACAGACGAGGATGCGCCGGAGACGGAGTCGTATGTTTCGGAAACGACAGCGCAGGAAGGCACATATAGTAACCGACATTGAAATTGCTGCATTCAGTCTGCTCAAAGCTCATATATGCAAAGCTTTGCTTGACTGAATGTGCAATTTCTGATGTCGTTGACTATAAATGCAGAACGTATGAAAGGTGAAAAAAGTGACAAAGAAAAAGAAGGAATACGGAAACGAGAGTATCGTTGCACTGAAGGGCGCTGACAGAGTAAGGAAGCGCCCCGCCGTCATATTCGGCTCGGACGGGCTTGAAGGCTGCAAGCACTCGGTATTCGAGATAATATCCAATTCGATAGATGAGGCGAGGGACGGCCACGGCAATGTAATAACCGTTACGAGCTTTCGTGATAATTCGGTAGAGGTCGAGGATCACGGGCGCGGCTGCCCCGTTGACTGGAACGCAAACGAGAAGAGATATAACTGGGAGCTTGTATACTGCGAGCTGTATGCGGGCGGAAAATACGACAACAATTCGGGCGGCGGGGATTATGAATATTCCCTCGGTCTCAACGGTCTCGGCGCGTGCGCGACACAGTATGCATCGGAATATATGGATGTCGAGGTGTGCCGCGACGGGATGAGATATTCCCTGCATTTCGAGCACGGAAACAATGTCGGCGGACTGAAGAAGGAAGAACTCACGAAGGACAAGTCCCGCACAGGCACAAAGACAAAGTGGCGCGCCGATCTCGATGTATTCACGGATATTGCCGTTGAAAAGGAATATTTCGAGGAGATGCTCAAAAAGCAGGCGGTCGTCAATCCGGGTATAACCTTTGTTTTCAGATCGGAGAACGAGGACGGAAGCTTTGACGAGGAAGAATACTACTACGAGAACGGCATCTCCGATTATCTTGCGGAGCAGGTCGGCGACAGATCTCTCACTACGCCGCAGTACTGGAACTGTGAGCGCAAGGGGCGCGACCGCGAGGACAAGCCCGAATATACCGTGAAGCTGTCGGTCGCTTTGACCTTCTCAAACAAGGTGAAGCTCACGGAATATTATCACAACTCCAGTTTTCTCGAGCACGGCGGTTCTCCCGAGACTGCGGTGAAAAAGGCGTTTTTGTCGCAGATAGATGCTTATATAAAGAACAATAACAAATATCAGAAAAACGAGAGCAAGATAAAATTCGAGGATATCGAAGAGAGCCTTGTGCTGGTATCGTCGTCCTTCTCGACGCTGACATCATATGAGAACCAGACAAAAAAGGCGATAACCAACAAGTTCATAGCAGAGGCTATGACCGAATTTTTAAAGCATCAGCTCGAGGTATATTTCACCGAGAACCCCGACGAAGCAGTAAAAATAGCCGAGCAGGTGCTCATAAACAAGCGCAGCCGCGAATCTGCCGAAAAGACACGTCTGAATATCACAAAGAAGCTCACGGGCAGCGTCGATCTGCTCAATTCAGTGCAGAAATTCGTTGACTGCCGCAGCAAGGACGTTTCGCGCCGCGAGATATATATCGTTGAGGGAGATTCCGCTCTCGGTTCGGTAAAGACGGCGAGAAATTCCGAATTTCAGGCGGTCATACCTGTAAGGGGAAAGATACTCAACTGCCTTAAAGCGGATTATGACAAGATATTCAAGAG
>JAILFE010000032.1 GCA_024697725.1 Oscillospiraceae bacterium | reverse complement strand
GCAGGGCAGAACAACGCTGCAACTTCCGAAGAATCGCTGGCGCTGAGCTATGAAATGAGTGATCACGCCAAGACACTGAAAGAACTGGTTGATAAATTCCAGCTTAGGTAATAGAAAAAAATGAGCTCTTGGGGACAGTCCCCAAGGGCTCATTTTTGTTCTGCTGCCTCCGCATCAATCTGCTCGATCCAACTGCAAATTTCATCAAGGACGATTTTCCCGTTGCCCACATTGCAGTGGTTCTGCGCATCTTCCTTGTCCGTAAAAAGTCGGAAGGTAAGGCTCTTTACATTGGTAAGCATGTCAATCTCTCTGCCAATAAGCCGATAGTCAATAAAATGATCTTGATTTGCACCGACAATCAGCATATCCTGCGTGATTTTGTCCGCTATCGGTTCGATATCATACAGCTTCAGCTTCCGAGCGTAGCCATAGGCATCCTTTGCCTCATAAGCGTAACAGCCGTGCTTTAAGCCCCAGTCGATAACCGGCTCTTTCTTCGCCTTCTTACCGAATACAAAATTGATAAGCGGACGGGCATGGAGCTTCATGAAGAGATAAAACATCTTCTGTATAGCAGACTTCTGCATTCCCACGATCACATCCTGAAAACACGGAAATACCGACCAGGCTACGACCTTGGCGATACGCTTATCGAATGCTGCTGCTCTCGGTGCAAGATAACCGCCGAGAGAAATGCCAATAATCGTCACATCATCAAGATTGAAGAAATCCAGAACCGCTTTCACAGGCTTCTCCCACTCATGGGTGAAGTGCATACCTTGCAGCCGCATCACGCCGCCCTGACCGGGGCCTTCAAACATATAGACCTCAAAACCCTGCTCCTGCAGATAAAGCACCGTGAACAGGAATTCTTCAAAATAGCTGTCGTTGCCGCCATGCAGTAAGATAGTTCCTTTACTTTTACCATCAGGAACAACATGCATAACGGGCAGCTTTACATTCTCGTAGGGAACTTCCAGCTTCTCAATTCGAGGATTTTCTCCCTCAAAGTAATCCGCATAATACTGATAGAAAAGTTCCGTTGCCTTTTCATAGTATGCTTTCTTATCGGGATCGCCGTCATACATGAAAAACTCGCTCATACGGTAATATGCGATAGCGTTCTGTGTGCGGTTCTCCTGCATAGCCGTGTCACCGAGAGCGATAAGTTCACGCTTCCAGTCCGCACTTGTTCGTATCCTGTCCGCAATAGGCTGTATGTCTTCGAGCCGTCCGCCGTCCCAGTTGATAACACGGTTGAGCTGGTAGTCAAAGTTACGCTCTGTATTCAGTTTGTACACACCTTTTTTCAGTCTGACAGGCTGTTTTATATCGTATTTATCCATAAATAATGCCTCCTTGCGCCACCTGTGCCGGCAGTGCGGGTGACTTAATGCATTCAGTTATTTTACACAATGAAAGTACACCATAGAACCATCGATATAAAAATCGACCTCATGGTACATTTTTTGCAGGATTTCTCTTAATTCTTCCTCTGTTTGGAACGGCGGAGTGAACCAACCTTTTTTTGCGAGAATATTTCTTACAAGCCAATCCGTTCGTTTTGATTTACCTCTGATATAAAAACAGGCAATGAAATCACCGCCGTTTTTAAGAACCCGCCATATCTCACTGAATGCCTTTTGTTTGTCCGGGAATGCGTGAAAGCCGTTCATGCTGACAACGGTATCAAAGGACTGATCCGTCATTGGCAGCTTGCCTACATCACCTTGCATGAATCTGATATTCTTACAGCTGTTAAGTCTTTTTTCTGCCTGTTCAATCATATCCTTGCTGTAATCAAGGCAGGTGATGTCAGCATTCTTTAAGGCTGACCATTTCTTCTCAGTAAACACAGCAGTTCCGACAGGCACATCCAGCAGTTCTCCGGAAAAGTCATCCGGAATGTAGGCTAAAACCTTTCGGGCAATCTCGTTGTCGTCCGTACCGCTCCAGAAGAACTTGATGTACATCCGGCTGAAGAAGTTCCCCTGAGTAAGAACATCATCATATATGTTCTTTGATGATTCGTATGCGCTTTGTATTTTATCTGCCATTTATGTTTTCCTTATCGTGTCCGCCGCCGATGATGGCAGCGCGAGTGCCTTCCCACCGTTATACCCGGATACAGCATTTCAATGATACTGCGATTGCCCTTGCCCATCAGCAGATCGACTATAAAATCCGGATTAAAGTTTATTTATAACAGGCTATATGTATCAAAACGAAACATCAATGATTTTCACCATGCCCATCTTCATGCCGAGAGACAGAACGAATTTCCACTTGAACGAAATCTCCCGGCTCTTTTTGACATACTCCGGGAACGGTCTCTCGATTA
>JAILFE010000455.1 GCA_024697725.1 Oscillospiraceae bacterium | reverse complement strand
GACAATTTTTCGAAGAAGCAGAAGATCACACAGAAGTCCGCACAGCGCAGCAAGTATTCGGGAAAGAAGGAGACCGAGACCGAGAAGCTCCGCCGTCTTGAACTCGAACGCGCAAGAAAGCAGCAGCTGAAGGTCAGCATCCCCGATGAGATCGTTGTTTCCGAGCTTGCAGTAAGACTGAAGGTCACAGCGTCCGAGGTCATAAAGAGACTTATGAAGCTCGGTGAGATGTGTACGATAAATCAGACGATAGATTTCGATACCGCTTCGCTCGTTGCCGAGGATCTCGGCGCAAAGGTAGAAAAGGAGATCGTTGTAACGATAGAGGAACGCCTTATCGACGATTCCGCCGATGACGGAGAGGGCGTTGAAAGAGCGCCGGTCGTTGTTGTAATGGGTCACGTCGATCACGGCAAGACCTCGCTGCTCGACAATATCCGCAACGCTCACGTTACCGATACCGAGGCGGGCGGCATCACACAGCATATCGGTGCGTACCGCGTGAAGTGCAAGGGCAAGGATATCACATTCCTTGATACCCCGGGTCACGAGGCATTCACATCCATGCGTGCAAGAGGCGCATCCATAACGGATATCGCTATACTCGTTGTGGCAGCGGACGACGGTATCATGCCGCAGACGGTCGAGGCGATAAACCACGCCAAGGCAGCGGGCGTATCCATAATCGTTGCCATAAACAAGATGGATAAGCCGGAGGCAAACCCCGACAGAGTAAAGCAGCAGCTCACAGAATACAGTCTCGTTCCCGAGGAATGGGGCGGCGATGTCATATGCGTTCCCGTATCCGCAAAGACCGGAGAAGGCATCGACGATCTCCTCGAACAGGTGCTGCTCGTTGCCGAAGTCGCAGAGCTCCGCGCAAATCCCGACAGGATGGCAAAGGGTACAGTCATCGAGGCAAGGCTCGACAAGGGCAGAGGTCCCATCGCGTCGCTGCTCGTGATGAACGGTACTCTCCATACCGGAGATATCATCATCGCGGGAACATCCGTGGGACGTGTCAGGGTGATGACCGACGACAAGGGCAGGACGGTAACATCCGCAGGTCCTTCCTATCCCGTGGAGATAACCGGTCTTGCAGAGGTGCCCGCGGCAGGCGATGTGTTCAATGCCGTTGAAGACGAGCGACTTGCAAGAGAGCTCGTAGAGCAGCGCAAGCACGAGGCAAAGCAGCAGGAATTCAACAAGTACCAGAAGGTAACGCTCGACAACCTGTTCAGCCAGATCGAACAGGGCGAGATCAAGGAGCTCCCGATAATCGTCAAGGCGGACGTGAAGGGCTCTGTCGAGGCTGTCACACAGTCGCTTGAAAAGCTCTCGAACAATGAAGTCCGCGTAAGGGTGATCCACGGCGGCGTAGGTGCGATATCGGAGAGCGACGTTATGCTCGCGAACGCATCGAATGCGATCATAGTCGGCTTCAATGTCCGTCCCGATCCCGTTGCGGAGGAGAGCGCAAAGCGCGACAATGTAGAAATGAAGCTCTACCGCATAATCTATGATGCGATAGAGGAGATAACTTCCGCCATGAAGGGTATGCTCGCTCCCAAGACGAGAGAGGTCGAGCTCGGAAAGGCAGAGGTGCGTCAGGTATACAAGATATCGAATGTCGGCATCGTTGCGGGCTGCTATGTCCTGAGCGGCAAGCTGGTGAGAAACGCACAGATACGTGTGGTACGCGACGGCATAATCGTTGCGGACGACAAGATCGCAGGGCTCAAGCGCTTCAAGGACGATGCAAAGGAAGTCGCGGAGAGCTATGAGTGCGGCGTTACGCTCGAAAAGTTCAGCGATGTCAAGAACGGAGATATCTACGAGGCATATATTATAGAGGAATACAAGGACTGATATTCCCGAAAGGATAAATATGGATAATCTTAAGAACAGACGGCTTGCAGAGGATATAAAGCGCGAGATATCCACGCTCATAATGACCGAGATCAAGGATCCGAGAGTAAGATCGGGATTCATATCGGTAGTGAGGGTAGATCTTTCGGGCGACAATTCCCACTGCGGGGTCTATATATCGAGCATCGACGGCATTGACGCCGCAAAGAAAGCGGCAAAGGTACTTGAAGGCGCGAGCTGGATAATGAAGAAGGCTATCGCCGACAAGCTGCATATGAAAAAATGCCCCGAGCTTAAATTCATTGCCGACGATTCGATCGAGCATTCGGTAGAGATCGACAGGCTGATAGACAGCATATCCGCCAAGAGAGCGGAGCAGTCCGATGCCGATGAGCCCGACAATGAGAACGAGGATGAGCTTTGATATACTGTAGTATTATCGGAATGGAGGCATACTGATGCGTATTGATTACAAGCAGGCGGCTGAATTCATAAAAAACTGTGACAATGTGCTCATTCTTGCGCATTCGAGCCCCGACGGGGACACTGTCGGCAGCTCGTTCGCCCTGTGCAGGGCATTGCGAAACCTCGGAAAGCGCGTGAATGTGAGCTGTGCCGACGAGATACCCGAAAAATACGATTATATCACCGACTGGTGCGCACCGCAGATATTCGATGTCGAGACGGTCATAGCCTGCGATGTCGCGGGAGTGCATCTTCTCGGCGAGAACAATGCCGTGCGCTACGGCGAGAGGGTCGACCTTTGCATAGATCATCATATATCGAATACCGACTATGCAAGAAGACTGCTCCTCGGCGAGCATTCCGCGTCCGCCTGCGAGGTGATATACACCCTGCTCGTCACAGCGGATATCCCTGTCGACAGGATGACTGCGCAGTGCATATATACCGGAATGGCTACGGACACGGGCTGCTTCAGGTTCGAGAACGTGACCTCCGAAACACACAGGATAGCGTCTGTGCTGTATACCTATGATATACCCTTCGGCGCGATAAACCGCCACCTGTTCGATATCAAGAGCAAGGCAAGGCTCAAGACCGAGCAGATCGTAATGTCGCAGCCCGAATTCTGCTGCGGCGGGAAGTGCGCGATAATTGCCATAACAGCGGATATCATCGAAAAGGAAGGACTTGATGACGGCGAGCTCGAAGGCATCCCTGCGCTGCCCATGCAGATAGAGGGCGTCGAGATAGGCATAACGATAAAGGAGAAGGAGCGCGGCGTGTACAAGGTATCGGTGCGCACGGCTTCTGTCGATGCCTCGGCGATATGCGCGAATTTCGGCGGCGGCGGACATATAAGAGCGGCAGGCTGCAAATTCAGCGGGACATATCTTGAGGATGTAAAGCAGAAAATGGCTGCCGCAGCGGCGGAGGCTCTTGAATATGACGGACAGTAACGAGCTGTGCGGCATAATATGCATAAATAAGCCGAAGGGCTTCACATCGTTCGATGTGGTCGCAAAGCTGCGCGGCATACTTAAAATGAGAAGGCTCGGCCATGCGGGCACGCTCGATCCTATGGCAGAAGGCGTTCTGCCCGTGTTCGTCGGACGTGCGACCATGGCGTGCGATATGCTCCCCGACAGGGACAAGACCTATTCCGCGCGTTTCAGGCTGGGTATAACGACCGATACGCAGGATATCACGGGTACTGTCACGCACGAGGCGGAGGATGTCACGGTCACGCGGGAGGATATAGAGTCAGTGCTCGGAGATTTCCGGGGAAATATCATGCAGCTCCCGCCTATGTATTCGGCAGTCAGCGTGAACGGAAAACGCCTTTACGAGCTTGCGCGGCAGAATATCGAGGTCGAGAGAGAGCCGCGAGAGATAACGGTATACAGCCTTGAACTTACAGATTACGACAGCGAAACGCACGAGGGCGGTCTTCGGATATCCTGCTCCAAGGGGACGTATATCCGCACGCTGATTAACGATATCGGCGATAAGCTCGGATGCGGCGGTGCAATGACAGCGCTCACGAGGACGGCTGCCTGCGGCTTCACGCTCGCGGACTGCACCGATTTTGCGGCTCTCGAACGTGAACGTGAGAACGGCGGGGACTTTACCGGCTTTTTAAGACCGATAGAAACGGTCTTTTCCGACCTTCCGAGACTGCTGTTCACCCCTTCGGAGGAAAAATGGTACCGTCAGGGGATGAAGATGCCGCTGTCGCGCTTCGGTATGAGCGGTATCTCCGTAAATGAGAAAATCGGCGTATACGGCGGCGGGAGATTCATCGGAACGGCGTATGCCGGCGAGGATGAAAAGACCCATGCCGCGCAGCTTTGCGTGGGAAAGACCTTTTTCCTGCGCAGAGAAGAGGATATCGGATGCAGCAAAAACGGATATGCGGTCGCTCTCGGTCTTTTTGACGGGGTGCATAAGGGACACAGAGCCGTTATCGGAGCAGCGAAAAGGTCTGCCGAAGAAAACGGACGAAAGCTCGGTGTATTCACATTCGATACCCGCACTATGGAGAGCAAGGGGCTTTGCGAGGGCTGTATACTGACCGAGACGGAGAAGGAACGCAGACTTTACGCTATGGGGGCGGATTATGTCATAGCGCCCGATTTTTCGGGGATGAAGGATATGTCCGCAGAGGAATTCGTTTCCGATATCCTTTTCGGCAGGATGGA